>JAQGHS010000301.1 GCA_028291605.1 Planctomycetaceae bacterium
TGGCGACGTGTTTGCAAGCCCTTGGTGCAGCATGGGTTGTGACAAATGCCGAAGGGCTGATGCGAATCAGCAACAGACGCAGGGTCGGGCGCACGAGTTTTCGAAATTGGCTGTCTTGACGTAGTTCTTCCAGTCAGTCTGACATCAGCCAATATCGAAAAATCGTATGCCCGACCCCCGAGCGGCGCCGCAGACTCAAAGGAGGCACTCGATTAAGAAGATTTTTTTGCCACGGAAGGACACAGAAGAAACACAGAACAGAAGAGCAAGGTTTTCGCAATCGTCTGTGTTTCTTCCGTGTTCTTCTGTGGCCGATCAGCAGTTTCCTGACATGCTTTCACTCTGGGATTGATCGGACGGGCAGTACCGCCTCAACGTCGATCGGAAGCGTTTTTCTCTGCCACATCGTCTGCGCGCTCGGGGGTCGGGCGTACGATTTTTCGATATTGGCCGTTGTGAGCCGTTGAGCAATTGCTGGTCGAGGCCGGCCAATTTCGAAAACTCGCACGCCCGACCCCTAAGCCTGTCCGCGTATGCGGTTCACCGTCTCGGCGACATAGTTGATTGTGAAATCGATCTGCTCGGCAGTTGTTTCGCGGCCGAGTCCGAATCGCAGACTGGCCAGCGATAGGGCTTCTGGAACGCCCATCGCTCGCAGGACGTGACTGGGTTCTGGATCGGCCGAGGTACAGGCGGATCCAGAACTGACGGCAATCTCTTTGAGGTTCGCCAGGAGAGCCACGCCGTCGATGTTTGCAAAGCTCACATGGACATTGCCCGGCAAGCGTGTGCGGAGCCCTCCTGCGAAGGGTATGTCGGGAGGGCCGTTGAAAGTCAAACCAGTAAGCCGCTGGCTCAGGCCTTCACGCAACTGACGGGCCAGGTGTTCCAACCGGTCGGCTTCGCTCAGCATTTCGTCGCGGGCAATTTCACACGCCATACCCAATCCGACGATCAGCGCGACCGGCAACGTTCCGCTGCGTAACCGGCCTTCATGTCCGCCTCCGTCGAACAGCGGTTCCAGGCGAATTCGCGGCTCCCCCTGCCGCACGACTAATGCACCGATTCCCTGCGGGGCATACAGCTTGTGCCCCGAGAGACTCAGCAGGTCAATGTTGGTCGCGGTCAGATCGATTGGCACTTTGCCTACGGCTTGTGCGGCATCGGTATGCAGTAGCACGCCGCGGCGTTTGCAGAGCAAGTTGATCTCGTGCAGCGGTTGAATGGTCCCGACTTCATTGTTGGCCCACATGACCGAGACCAGTACCGTCTCGGGTTTGATAGCTGCCGCAATCTGTTCTGGATCGACCTGGCCTTGTGCGTTGACCGGCACAATCGTGACGCCGTATCCCTGCCGTTTCAGCCTCTTGAGCGGATCGAGAACCGCCTTGTGTTCGATGGCAGTGGTCACCACGTGACTCCCCGCAGGCGAGGCACGTAAGACGCCTTTCAGTGCCAGATTATTGGCTTCTGTGGCACCACTGGTGAAGACAATGGCTTGCGGTTCGACGTTCAACAAGTCCGCAACTTGCTGCCGTGCCCGTTCCACCGCCTCCGCGGCGCGCCAGCCAAACACGTGGTTGATGCTGGCCGCATTGCCGAATTTCTCTCGGAAGTATGGCAGCATTCGCTCCAGCACCCGTTCACCGACGGGCGTGGTGGAATGATGATCGAGGTAAATCGGCATACGGTTAATCTCAGGGCGTGAAATGTCTGGCGGCAACTATGCCAGCCGGTCTATGATATTCTAAGCGTCCCTCGAAACAGGAGCCTGCCTGATGAGTCTGCCATTCTGCGATTGGTCGCCCCTCTCTCGCCGGGCCTTCCTGGCGTCCCAAGCCACCGGTATTGGTTCGATTGCACTCGCCAGTTTGCTGCAGTCCGCGGCCTCGGCGAGCGAACAGCCGGCTGCTGCCCCGGGCAAGAAGGCGAAGTCGGTGATCTGCCTGTTCCAGCATGGCGGGCCCAGCCAGATGGATCTGTTCGATCCCAAGCCCGAACTGCAGAAGTGGCATGGCAAACCCTATCCGGGGGGAGACCTCGAGACTCACTTCGACAAGCAGAAGGGGAATGTTCTCGGCAGTCCGTTCAAGTTTAACAAGCATGGGCAGTGCGGCATGGAACTGTGTGAGTTGCTGCCGCACACGGGTTCGATCGCGGATGATATTTGCCTAGTCCGCTCAATGAGTACCGAGTCGGTCGACCACGAGGCGGCCTTGCGGCTGATTCATTCGGGGAAATTTATGGCCGGGATGCCGGCGTGGGGTTCGTGGGTGGTGTATGCCCTGGGGACCGAGAACGCCAATCTGCCGGCGTATGTCGTGCTGGGAGATCCGGGAGGCTTGCCCGTCGACGGTGAAAAGAACTGGAGTTCTGGCTGGTTGCCCGCGGTTTATCAAGGGACGATGTTTCGGTCAGGACCGTCGCCCGTCTTCAATCTGCGGCCGCCGGAAGGGACGAAGCTCTCAGCGCGTGAAAAGCAGTTGCGACTGTTGGAGACACTGAATCGGCAGCATCTGCGGAAGCATCCCGAGAATACCGAATTGGCCGCCCGCATCGCGAATTTTGAGACCGCCGCGCGGATGCAGACAGCCGTTCCGGATGTGTTGGACCTCTCGCAGGAGACGGCCGCGACTCGCGAAATGTACGGGCTGAACCGACCTGAATCGGAAGAATATGGCAAGCGGTGCCTGCTGGCCCGGCGGTTGGTCGAACGGGGAGTCCGGTTCGTCCAAATCTTCCTGAACGGTCAGCCCTGGGATACTCACAGCAAAAATGCGGAGAGCCTGAAGGGCCTGTGTGCGCGGACCGATCAACCGAGTGCCGCGCTGGTGAAAGACTTGAAGCAGCGGGGATTGCTGGAGGACACGATTGTCATGTGGACCGGTGAATTCGGACGGCTGCCGATTTCGCAGGGGGCTGACGGCCGCGACCACAATCGCCACGCGTTTTCGCTGTGGATTGCGGGAGGCGGCTTTAAGCCGGGCTATGTGCATGGGGCGACGGACGATTTCGGATATGCGTCCGTGAAGGACATCGTCAATGTCCACGATCTCCATGCGACGTTACTGGATCGACTCGGACTGGACCATCATCGGTTGACTCATCCGCACGACGGCCGCGAAGCCAGTTTGACCGATGCCGAAGTGACCAAGGCCCAGATCAATCCGAAGCTGCTGGCCTGAAAAAGTCGTCAGTTACCGCCGTACAAAGCTCGAAACGCCAGCGAGTGAATCCCATTCCATTGGGGTGCACTCGCTGGCGTTTTAAGCTTATTAAAAACTGGAATTGGCGAGGGCTGCTCGTGCTTGTCGAACAGACTCCTCGCTAATCTTCCAGATTGTGTGGTCGTCTTGATGTTGGCCGCGGTGTCAGTCATACACTACCAGCCGTAACCGAATCCCCCGATGGAGATCCCGGGACGATAGTAGCTGCCATAACCCCCGCCATAGCCGTACCCGTTGCCATATCCACCGTACCCGCCGCCATAGCTGTTCCCGCATCCGCCACCGAATCCGCCTCGATACCCGCTTCCGTAACCACCACCGTAACCCCCGCCGTATCCGCCTCGGTAACCCCCACCGTAGCCGCCCCCGTAACCTCCGCCATATCCCCCACCATGGCCGTATCCTCCGCCGTACCCGCCGCCATGCCCCCAGTTGGCTTCAGCTTTAGAAGCAGCACCGGTAACGAAGAGAGCACTGGCCACGACCGCGATCATCAGTAACTTTTTCATGACATGAACCTTTAGGTTTCACGCGCCTTGTTTGAGCATCGCGATCGATTGCACGTTTGATCGTCGTGGTGGTTTGGGTCAGTAAGTTGGCCCTTACGAAAGAAAGTAATAATGCACAGGCCGTGCCATTGTGCGTTAGAGTCACTGTGATTTGTCATAAGATTAATAACAGTATATTGTTGTAGATTATTGTGCGAATTGGGGGTGCTGGGACGATCCGGTAAATGTTGCAAAAGTGGGGCGCTTTGAATCAAAGTGGTGTCGCGTCTGGCAGTGTTTGTGATTCAGAATGACGAAAGATTCGTGGGACCACACCCTCCTTCAGTCCCGCTCCCCTTTCTCAAGGGTCTCTGGGGTCCCGAGGTTGGGCCTACGACCTTTCGATATTGGTCGGTCGAGTCGGATTGCAAACAGGCTATTAGACGGCCAATTTCGAAAATTCGTACGCCCGACCCCTGCGCTATTTCTGCTGCTCATCGACCCAGCGCTGTAGCTCGTTGATCCAGTCGATGGAAAACAGTTCCGGAGTGGCCTTGGCGGGTGAGGGCGTTTTCTCGGGAACAGGCTCGGTCGCCCGCGATTTTGTCGATGAGCGTGGCTTCCGGGCTGGAACCAGTTTCGAGGGGACTTCAGTCTCGGGAGTGGCGATCGGCGGACTGCGTTTGACCGGCCGGGGTGGTCTGTCGGGCTCGATCAGCTCGGAAATCTTCACGTCTCCGAAGACGCTCATCCAATAGGCCAGTTCCGCCGCGGCAACGTCTTTCGTCGGGGCGATCTTGGCGGGAATCGGCAGGTGGACTTCACTCGTCGAGCGCCGGCGATGTTCCAGGAATTTCAGGAACTCATCGCTGTCGGTCGCCGCGGCCCGGCGGCTTTT
>JAQGHS010000930.1 GCA_028291605.1 Planctomycetaceae bacterium
CTCGACCAGACATTCTTGATTTGATGTGTGAAGAGCTCCTGAGTGCGTGTCCGGATCTGGCGTTCTGGAAGTTCGAGATCGGTCGTATTCATCGAACTGGTCCTTTCTCCTCGTCTGATATCGCCGAGATCGGGCAGCCAAACACGGGATAGCTCCGCTGCAGGACCCGTTGACCATTCAATGCCCCGACGATCGCTCTGGCGCCGGGATTGTCGCCGCCATGTCCGCGACCTGCAGTGATCCCGCCCGCGAACTGCAATTGCCCCGTGCGGTCATACAGCAAGACTTTGCCAGATGAATAAGCACCGAACTGACGCGCGAGAACTCCGTCAATGTCACGATCCACTTGGACATCGGGGATGGTGATTGCCTTTTTCCACAAGGGACATTCGCCAGCCGGCTGTTCGAATTGTTCCGAGGCGAAGAACAGCAGTTGGATCGTGGCCTTGCCCCGCACTTGGGCCATCAATCTTGTCAGCTCAGCCAGGCTGGCCCGGCTGCAGGGACAGTGCGGATGGAGAAACATCAGCAAGACGGGCTTTCCGGCAGGCGAGGCGATGGAGGCTGAGTTGGGCCAGCGTTCGGGAGTCTGTCCGGAAGGTGCAGGACGCCATTGATAGTTGGCGATAACGCCGACTCCGCCGACCATGATCAATCCCCAGACGCAGCAGATCAACGAAATTGGTATGGCGACTCGTCCAAAGCGAATATGCGAAGACTCTGGAGCGAGGGCGGCCTTGAATGAATCGATAGGCTTGCGCGGCATGATGTTGTTCCGGCGCGGGATTATGATTTGCAGACCAAAGTCGGTGGTGCGGAGTCTTGAATGTGGCTCCTGTCAGATAATCTTGTAGTGTCAAACGGCATCCAGTGGTGACATTCGCCACTGAATGTGTACTTCCACATGTGACGTGTGGGAAACTGTCGAGTGAATCTTCAAATGGCCCGATCCGGGCTACGCTGAGGAGCATTTTCAGACGGGAAAATCCACGTCGCAGATGTTGCCAAGAGTTCGGGTGCTGTCACCAATCCGGCCAGAACTCTGGACGAGCTCTGCTACGAAATGCTTCGCGGCGCGGCGATATGGCGGAATAGAGGAAGGGGCCGCAGGAATACAGCCCCTTCCTTGCTATCCGTAGCGTTGGCCCGATATGAAAGCCGTCATGGCCTATGAATACTGAAATTATCGCATCCAAATCGTTCAAGACAGATCAGATATTGGATTTCGGCGGAGTTTTGCGGTGATCCACGCAGATGCTGTGGCCGCCCACTGCCGATTGTGACGTTTGTTTTCGGAAATCAGTCGGCCGCGGGGCACGATGCCCCAGAGAGAGCGTTATGCGTCATCATGAAAATGGCCTTGCTCCAAGAGTAACGCCACCAATGCGGTAAAAGATTTCACCCCGAGCTTGTTCATCACTCGCGCCCGACGACTTTCGACAGTCCGCCGGCTGACTTCCAATTTTTCGGCGACGACCGTCAGTTCATCACCGTGCATCAACAGCTCCAGCACTGCCCATTCAGTCGCACTTAGCGAATCGAAGAGGCTCTGAATTTCCTCACCACGGGAATGACTGGCCCGTTGCCGCGCATCTTTCGCAATCGCGGCCTGAATGGCATCCAGCAATTCTGTGTTGCTGGCATGTTGAATCTGGAGAACGGCTGAGACTCCGTGTCGTAGAGCTCGAATCACCGTGGAGACATCAACATGGCTGACAATGCCAATGACTGGAGACCGGAGTGGAGAACGGAACAGTTCCTCAAGGAGTTGCATTCCTTCCAGTTTTGGCTTTCCCAAGTCAATGACAACACAGCCCGAGTGACCGGCGCCGAAATCCCGGAGGTAAATCCCGCCGGATGCCAGCCTCACAATTCTAAGTCCGACCGAAGAAACCAATGTCGCCGTTGACTGGCAAAAATGGTCATCGTCGTGAATCAGGACGACAGTGGGAAGCGTTTGCATCGTGGCTCTGCGCAGCGCGGGAAGCGGTCAATCGCTGTCATGCCAAGCACCCATCCTGACAGCAATTCGCTCATCTTTGAGCGTTCCGTCTTAGGTTGGCTGCCTGCAACATGAGATCAGCTGTCTTCAATTCTAGCTTCCAAATGAACTTTACCGCGGTTGGCATATCCACATTCCGAACGTGGAAAACCACGTCGCCGAAGACGCCAAGACTTCGAGAGCTATCACCACGGCGGCCAGAATTCTCGACGAGTTCTACTATGAAAGCCTTCAAGGTCTATCTGCTATAGCCGAGGCGAATCCTGGACGATGCCTTGGCCTGGCGCGCGCCGTTGGTGCCGAAGACGGGACTCTACTCACCCTTCCACAACCCGGCCTCGATGGCCAGTCGGATGAGGTCAGGCACGGTGCTGACCGATAGCTTCTCCATCAATCGCGACCGGCGATCCTCGACGGCGCGCTGGCTGACATCCAGCGTCGTGGCGATCTTTTTGTTGGTGTCGCCGCGCAGCACCAGTTGCAGGACAGCGTGTTCCGCCGGACTTAATTTGCCAAATCGTTCCGTCAGATCGGTCGCGCGCAGAAATTGTTTTCGGTTCGTAGCGTCTTTAGCAAGAGCCCGCTGCAGCGCCTCGTACAATTCGGCTTCGCTGAATGTTTTTTGTAGGAAGTCGACGGCTCCCTGCCGGATGGCGCGCAGCGCGGTCGGTACCTCGGCGTGTCCCGTCATGATAATAATCGGGGGACAGATCGGCAGTTTGCTGAGCGATTCCTGAAGCACGAGACCACCCATGACGGGCATGCGCACGTCGAGGATCAGGCATCCAGGCTGCTGGGGATTGAACTCGCGTAGAAAGGCTTCGGCGGATGGAAATGTTTTCGTCTGCATCCCCAGGGATTGAATGAGAACGGAGATCGAATCCAGATAGGCTGGATCGTCATCCACAATGAACACGGTTGGTTCTAGAGTCACGGAACGGCTTCCCCCCTTCCAATCGGAAGCTGAAACACAAAAGTGGCTCCCCCTTCGGGATTCGATTTAGCAAACATGCGGCCTCGATGTGTCTCGATGATCGATCGGCTAATAGATAGCCCCAAGCCCATTCCTTCCGCTTTCGTCGTGAAGAATGGATTAAACAACTGGACCTGCTGCTCCGCAGAGATGCCATGACCCGTGTCACTCACCGAGACTTGGATCATGCCCTCAAGCCCCTCGCTTTTCACGGTCAGTCTGCGCTGACCGTCCGGCATGCCTTCCATGGCTTCGACAGCATTGCGGATGAGGTTCGCGAGTACCTGTTCTATCTGCACCTTGTCAGCAAAGATCGCCGGCAGCGTCTGGTCGAGTTCAAGTCGAACCGATGTGCGCGTACCCGCTTCGGTGAATGAATGCAGCAACGTCGGGAGCGCGATTACGTTTTCGATCAGGCGGTTCACATTCAATTCCAGCCTGACCGACCGTTCCTTTTTGACGAACGTTCCGATTCGCTTGACAATGTCTGAAGCCCGCTCCGCCTGGCTGGCCGCTTTTTTCATCCAGTCGAGTAACTGTTCCCGGGTGGCTCCGGTGTTTGATTCCGCGCAACGGACGCAGGCTCGCGCATAATTGGCTGCGGCTGCCAGCGGCTGATTGATCTCGTGGGCCAATTCCGAGAACATCTCGCCGACACTGCTCAAACGACCGGCATGAGCCAGTTCCGCCAAATGCTTGCGGGCTTTCTCTTCGGCTCGTTTGCGCTCTGTGATGTCGACAATCGATCCCAAGACCAGCAGGCCCTCGCTGGTTTGGAGGGGGTTGAGACCGATTTCTACTGGAAATTCGCTGCCGTCTTTGCGCCGTGCGAAAAGGTCACGTCCCGCACCCATCGCACGAATCGAGGGGTTCGCAAAGAACTTAGTCCGCTGTGTGGGATGATTGGCCCGCGATGATTCCGGTACCAGTATTTCGACGGGCTGTCCGGTCAGTTCCGCTTGCGAATAGCCGAACAGCTTCTCGGTTTGCGGGTTGACCAGGACCAGCAAACCGCGCGCATCAACGAGGATCATGGCGTTGACGGCCAACTCCTCCATCAACCGGGTCTTATCTTCCGTCTGTTTGCGATCACTGATGTCGCGGACCACTTTGGCGAATCCTTGCAGAGTGCCTGCTCCATCATATAACGAAGTGGTGACCACCAACGCCCAAAACGCTTGCCCCCCTTTGCGAACGCGCCAGCCTTCCTCTTCAAAACGTCCTTCGGCCGTCGCAATTCTCAATTCTTCGTTGGGCTTTCCGGCGGCGATATCTTCCGGTAGATAAAAGCAGGAGAAGTGACGCCCCAGGATCTCGTCCGGCTGGTAACCGTTGATGCTCCTCGCGCCGGAATTCCAACTGGCGACGTGGCCCGTAGGATCCAGCATGAAAATCCCGTAGCCTTGAACCCCATCGAACAGCAATCGATATTGCTCTTCGCTCACTCGCAAATCGGACATCTCCTGTTGGAGATCAGCGTTGGATACCGAACTGGCCTCTGCGGTCGACAGACCTGATGAAAGTTGAAGTCGCAGCGCAACGACTTCCGCTTCCAGTTGCTGCACTTTCAGTTCCAGGGGTTCCATCGAGCGGCGTCCCTCCATTGCCAAGCAGAACCGAAGCTCCGTGGCGGATCCCGTAAAAACTGCGTGGAGGTGTGAGGCGGAAAGGTAGCGGATTTGGGCAAAACTTCCTCTTAACCCGATCTTAACAAGTCGGTTCCAGATCCAACAGTGGCTATTACTGAATCTGTGGTCAGTTTAGAAATAGACAAAACCAGGCGACGATCGATTAATGGTTGAGCGGTGGCGAAACTATGCCCCCCATTGCGGGGGTGGTTCCCGCGCTTTTGCAATACATTCGGCGGGAAGTTGGGGGGTAGTGCAGAAGCGCGGGAACCACCGGGACAAGCCCAGTGGCGGAAAGCCACGGCACTGCATTCAGCTAGAGTTGAAAGTAGGTGGCTGCGTCAAGCGTCCTTGGATGCCGTCTTGCGTCTCGGCTTGGGCTTGAGCTGGTAGAGAGGTCCACAGAGTTCCGGCTGCCCTCCGCAGCAGTCGTCGAGCAGGAAGCTCAGGAAGGTCTGCATGCCGTTGGCGTTCAATGAGTAGAATACCGATCGTCCTTCTCGGCGATCCAAGACCAGGCCCGCATTCGACAGTTCCTTGATGTGGAACGACAAGGTGGCGGCGGGGAGCTCGAGTTGCTCGGCAATCTTGCCTGCGGCGAGACCCTCGGTACCGTGCCGGGTGAGCAGCCGGAAGATGCGAAGCCGGGATTCGTGGGCCAATGCGGCGAGCGCGCGGATCGCTTGTAGTTCTTCCATATTTCCAATATTATCGAATAATCGAAATAAATGGCAGTCTCGCCGGTTGCGGGCTGCTTGCAAAGTGATTGTACTCGCGGGGCGACGTTCCCGGCAGGTGCATGCGGTTTCCGGACAACGTTATTCCATGCTGCCTTTCGCTGTTGCTAACTCGGGATTGTTTCCAGAGGTCCAGGCCTATCTGGCAACGTTGGTTGCCTCGCTGAAGCAAACTCCGGCCGCGCATTCTGCCGCAAGCGCGAGGCTTGCAACATGGATTGCTGAACATTATCAGGCGGGGGCTGAACTGCCATTGATTGTGGTCTGCACCGGAAATTCGCGGCGCAGCGTGTTGCTGTCGACGTTGCTGAATTTGTCGGCGGCCTACTGTGGCTTGCCGGAGATTCGCGGCTACAGCGGCGGCACGCATCCCAGCGCGGTGAACTCGCGGACCATTGCGGCCTTGCGGGCGATCGGGGTTGAGGTGTGGCCGCTCGGGACTGAGGCTGCGCGTGGGGAGGAAGGGCTGCCGAATCCCCGTTATCAGTTCTATTGGGGACGGCAGTTGTTTGGGGGGGCACTCGAATCGCTGGAGTTTTCGAAGACCTATCATGACGCCAGCAATCCTCAGACGGGATTTGGGGCGCTCATGGTTTGCGATGAAGCGGACGCTGCGTGTCCGGTGGTGACGGGTGCCGCGATTCGCGTGTCTCTGCCGTTTGTGGACCCGAAAGCGCGAGACGGCTTTGCCGACGAGGCCGAGGCCTATGCGGCCTGCCGGGATGATATCGGTCGTCTGGCTTTGGCGACGCTGATGGAAGTACGCCGGATGCTCGATACGAGTCTATGAGGCGGCTTTCAATACGAAGTATTTAGCTAGGTGAATTGCATAACAAGATGACCAGGTGAGCCGGGCGGCGTAAGCCCCCGGATTCTTCTTTTTCGCGGTGAAGTCTGTATCGGAAAAAGAATCCCGGGGCTTACGCCGCCGGGCTCGCCTGTTCAATTTCCAGGGTGTGGGCACTTTTCAATTAGGTTCATCGAAATGTCCGCTCCGTGTCGTCGGCAACTTTCTTTCCTGGACCGCTATCTCACCTTATGGATCTTTGCCGCCATGCTGGCGGGCATCACCGTCGGCAATCTGCTGCCGTCGTTTGGTACTTCGATCAGCGCGCTGAACTGGGGTACGACGAATGTGCCGATTGCCATCGGCCTGATCCTGATGATGTACCCGCCGCTTGCCAAGGTGCGCTACGAGAAGCTGAGTCAGGTCTTTCGCAATTGGAAGATTCTGGTCCTCTCACTGGTTCAGAATTGGGTCATCGGCCCGATGCTGATGTTCGGTCTGGCGCTGGTGTTCCTGCCTGACCGTCCCGAGTACATGGTAGGTCTGATCATGATCGGTCTCGCGCGATGCATTGCGATGGTCATCGTCTGGAATGAATTGGCCCAGGGGGACAGCGAATATGCCGCGGGACTTGTGGCTTTTAATAGTGTGTTTCAGGTGCTGTTTTTTAGCGTTTATGCGTGGATCTTTATTACCGTTCTGCCGCCTCTGTTTGGTCTGCCAGGAAGCACCGTACGAGTCTGTATCAGTGAGATCGCCCAGAGCGTATTTATTTACCTGGGGATCCCGTTCCTGGCAGGGATGGCAACGCGTTTCGTGATGTTGAAAGCGAAGGGGGCCGACTGGTACGAGCAGCGATTTATCCCCACGATCAGCCCGCTCACGCTAATGGCCCTGCTATTCACGATCTTCGTGATGTTCAGACTGAAGGGTAAGTTGATTGTCCAGATTCCGCTCGATGTGTTGCGGATCGCCGTGCCGATGCTGATCTATTTCGTGGTGATGTTCCTCGTGAGCTTCTGGATGGGCTGGAAGATTGGCGCCGACTATTCCAAGACGGCAACCATTGCGTTTACGGCGGCGAGTAACAATTTCGAATTAGCGATTGCGGTGGCCGTGGCTGTATTTGGGATCAACTCAGGCGAGGCGTTTGCGGCGGTAATCGGGCCGCTGGTCGAGGTGCCGGTGCTGATTGGACTGGTGAATGTCGCCCTCTATTTCCAGCGACGCTATTTTGCGAATGTCGTTAGTGCGGTTCCAGAAGCTCTGTAGCGGAATCTCGTGAGAGTTCCGCGGTAGTCTCCAGACTTTGGGGCGGAACTCTTACGAGATTCCGCTACACCAATCGGACTTGAAGCCGGTTTGATCGCTGTCAGTCCAATCAGTCGGCTAGCGCCGTGCCGCGCACGAGTCCGACCACAAGGTGAGTACCGTTTGTCTTCCGGCACCCGGCTCCCCTGCGTAACTTATTCTGCAGGTTCTACTTAGAGTGGCTCGCGAAATCTGCGTTGAGCCGCGTCAGTTCCTGCTCTGTCCCCGAATCCTTCACAGTCGTGAAAGGTTTTCGTACGCCGCCGGTACTTGAATCGAGGGCACGTGATTTGCCGCGTTTTTCAGCAGCGGGTTGTACCACAGGGTCGCACCTTTAAGAGTCACGGTGGGGATCTATATTTCGAGGTGGAGGGTTTCTCATGCGACGATCTCTGTTGCTAGCGACACTGTTGGGATTGGTTCTGACGGGATGCTCTCAAAGTGCTCCTGCCACGCCACCCACGGCTGCTCAGGTGGTTGTCGGCACGCCCGTGCGGACTCCGATCGTTGAATGGGACGAGTATGTCGGCCGTGTGGCGGCGATCGAATTCGTGGAAGTGCGGGCTCGAGTCAGCGGCTATCTGGACTCGACGCACTTCAATGAGGGTCAACTGGTTCGCGAAGGGGATTTGCTGGCTGTCATTGATCCTCGTCCCTTCGTGGCCGAGGTCGCCCGGACCCAGGCTGGTGTCGCCGCGGGCGAGTCGCAAGTGCAGCAGGCGAAAGCGACTGTCGTCCAAAGCGAAGCGGAAGTGAAGGTCGCGGAGGCCCGGTATGATCTGGCGGTCAGTCGGTTCGAGCGCTCTCGGCCGCTCGTGGCTCAAAAAGCCATGTCGCAGGAGGAGCTCGATATTCGCGAAACCGAACAGAGCCAGTCCAAGGCGAATGTGCTGGCTGTGAAGGCCAAGCTGGAATTGTCGAAGACCGCGATTGCTTCCGCAGAATCCGCTGTGGAATCGGCCAAAGCGTTACGCGATATCGCCAAGTTAAATGTTGAGTACACACAGGTGCGGGCCCCCATCACAGGCCGAGTCAGTTCGCGACTGGTGACGGACGGCAACTTGATCAATGGTGGCACTGCTCAATCGACATTAATCACGACGATTGTCTCTCTCGACCCGATCCACGTCAATTTTGACGCCGACGAACAATCATTCCTTAAATATGTCAAGTTGACGCGGGAAGGTAAGCGTCGGAGTTCACGGGACTTTAAGACGCCGGTCTATGTGGGCTTGGCAAACGAACCGAATCAGTATCCTCACCGCGGCCACATCGATTTCGTCGACAACCGCATGGATCCTGAAACGGGGACGATGCGTGGCCGGGCCATTCTGCCGAATCCTGACCTGGCTTTGACGCCCGGGCTGTTTACACGAGTCCGCTTTCCAGGCAGCGGTCGCTATGACGCGGTGCTGATTCCCGATCTCGCCATCGGTACGGATCAATCGGAAAAGTATGTGTTCGTGATCGATAAGGAAAACAAGGCCCGCAGGCAGGTCGTCGAGCTCGGTCCGATGGTCCGCGGCTTGCGAGTCATTCGCAAAGGGTTGGACGGAAGCGAGCGGTTCGTCCTACGAGGCCTGCAGCGAGTTCATCCTGGGGAACCAGTCGTTGCCACGATGGAAAAGCTCAAGCTGGAACCCGAGGAATTCCCCAGCGACGGCGAGCCCGTACCGAAAGAGAAGTGGCTGACCCGGCCCCGTCGTGCCGCAGAAGCGGCCAACGACTTGAAAGCACCTGAGCAGCCCCAGGCAAAGTCCGAGGACAAGGTGCAGTGCAAGTCGGATATCTAAGCTAAGTCAGCTCTCAAAAGACATCCATCAGGTGAGCCCCGTCCCGTAAGGGCGGGAGTGTGTGGGCGGCCTACGCACCCACCCCAGCACAGAACCCCAGGCCTTACGGCACTGGGCTCACCTAGTCGATATATTAAGAACGCTCATGCAGTTAGTGGACACAATAACTGAGCCCCAATCATGAAAATTGCACACTTCTTTATCGACCGGCCCATCTTCGCCGCGGTGATTTCCGTGGTCACCGTGATCCTCGGTGGCATCGCCTATCTGGTGCTGCCTGCGGCTCAGTATCCCGATATCGTGCCGCCCACGATCGTGGTGCGGGCACAGTACCCGGGAGCTTCTCCTGAAGTCATCGCGGATACGGTCGCGACGCCGATCGAACAAGAGGTCAACGGCGTCGAAGATATGCTTTACATGTCGTCGCAAAGTACCGTTGACGGTCAAATGGAGCTGACCGTGACTTTCAAGTTGGGGACCAATCTGGATACGGCCCAGGTGCTGGTTCAGAATCGCGTCGCCACCGCCGAGGCTCGTTTGCCCGAGGAAGTCCGGCGTCTGGGAATCACGACTGTCAAGTCGTCTCCCGACATCCTGATGGTTCTGCATCTTGTCTCGCCGAATAAGAAGTTTGACCAGTTATATCTGGGCAATTATGCACTCATTCAAGTGCGCGACACGCTGGCCCGCGTGGATGGTGTGGGCAGTGTGAATTCGCTGGGGCTGCGTGAATACAGCATGCGGATCTGGCTCGATGCCGAACGGCTGGCCCATTTGTCGTTGACCGCGGGAGATGTGGTGGCGACGTTGCGAGCTCAGAATATCCAGGTGGCGTCGGGTGTGATCGGTCAGGCACCGCTCGACAAGGCTGGCGATTTTCAACTGACAGTGAATACGCTCGGGCGTCTGCTCGATCCGCAACAATTTGCAAATCTCATTGTGAGAACGGGGACCGACGGTCGCGTGGTCCGGGTGGGCGACGTGGCTCGCATCGATCTGGGGGCTCGTGATTACTCGATTAATACGTACCTCGACGGACTGAACGCGGTCGCGCTGGTGATTGCCCAACGTCCTGGATCGAATGCGTTAGCGACTGCCGACGGAATCGAGAAGGCCATCGAAAAACTGTCGAAGAATTTCCCGGACGGCATGGAATATCGAATTGCCTACAATCCGACGACGTTCGTCCGTGAATCGATTAACTCGGTCATCCACACTCTGTATGAGGCCGCGTTTCTCGTCGTGATCGTGGTGCTGGTCTTCCTGCAAAACTGGAGAGCGACTCTCGTTCCGCTGATCGCGATTCCCGTGTCATTAATCGGCACCTTCGCCGCGATGCTGGCCTTCGGGTTCTCGCTGAATATGTTGTCACTGTTCGGCCTGGTGTTGGCCATCGGCATTGTTGTGGACGATGCGATCGTTGTGGTGGAGAACGTCGAACGACATATCGCGACGGGACTCTCGCCGCGAGCCGCAGCCTATAAGGCGATGGATGAGGTGTCGGGTGCCGTGATCGCGATTGCGGTCGGCCTGTCCGCCGTGTTCGTGCCGACGGCCTTTATTTCAGGAATCAGCGGTGAATTCTATCGACAGTTTGCTCTGACGATTGCAGTCTCAACGCTCCTCTCGGCATTCAATTCACTGACGCTCAGTCCCGCGTTGTGTGCCCTGTTGCTGCAACCGCATGGTGCCCCGAAGGATTGGTTCTCACGCGTCTGGGACTTCGTCTTCGGCTGGTTCTTCAAGCTGTTCAACCTGCTGTTTGATCGCGTCAGCCATGTGTATGCCAACACGGTCGGCTGGAATGTGCGGAAGGCTGTCGTGCCGCTGTTGGCTTATGCCGTCCTGGTCGGCTTGACTGCTTATGGATTCATGAAGGTCCCCACCGGATTCATTCCCCGGCAGGACAAAGGCTATTTAATTACCGTCATTCAGTTACCCGACGGTGCATCATTGTCGCGGACCGATGCGGTGGTGAAACGGGCCAGCGAAATCATCCTGAAGCATCCTGGTGTTGGTCACGCAGTCACGTTCGTGGGATTCTCCGGAGCGACCCGCTCGAACAGCCCAAACGCGGCGGCCATCTTTATCGGTGAGAAGCTGGAGCATGAACGTCATGGAGAGAGTGATCATGAACCGATCTTGAAGCAGTTGCCATCCTTGCAGAAGGAGTTAATGCAGATTCCCGATGCCAACATCTTCGTCGTCCCGCCCCCGCCGGTGCAGGGGTTGGGGACATCGGGTGGTTATAAGTTCTTAGTCCAGGATCGCGGCGGTCACGGGTTCAAGGCGCTGCAGGAAGCGACCGATGCCCTGATTGCGGCGGCCCGGAAAGAACCGTCGCTGGCGGGTGTATTCACGACGTACCGAGCTTCGACGCCACAGTTGTTTGCTGATGTGGATCGAGTCAAAGCGAATATGTTGAACGTCCCGCTGACGAATGTGTTTGAGGCTCTGCAGGTCAACCTGGGCTCGGCGTATGTCAACGATTTCAATCTCTACGGTCGCACGTTCCAGGTCCGGGCACAGGCGGAAGAGGCGTTTCGCAACTATGAAGAAGATATCACTCGTTTAAAAACCCGCACGGCGAGCGGAAAGATGGTTCCATTGGGATCCGTCGTGAACGTCAAATGGCAGAGCGGTCCGGATCGTGTGGTGCGGTATAACATGTATCCGTCCGCTGAAGTGCAAGGTGATACTTCACCGGGATTCAGCTCGGGGCAGGCCATGGAAACGATTGAACGGTTGGCGAAGGAAAAGCTGCCGCAGGGGATGACCATCGAGTGGACGGATCTGGCCTACCAGCAGCAACTGGCCGGCAACACGGCGCTCTATATTTTTCCGCTGTGCGTGTTGTTCGTCTTCCTGGTGCACTCAGCGGAATATGAAAGCTGGACGTTGCCGTTGGCGATCATCCTGATTGCTCCGGTCTGTTTGCCGTTCGCACTGGCGGGCGTGTCGCTGCGAGGGATGGATAACAATCTGATCACACAAATCAGCTTCGTCGTGTTGATTGGTCTCGCCGCGAAGAATGCGGTGTTGATTGTCGAGTTCGCGAAGCAGCTTGAAGAAGAGGGGCGAACTCCCGTCGAGGCCGCGATTGAATCTTGCCGATTGCGATTACGACCGATCGTGATGACGTCGTTCGCGTTCATCCTCGGTGTGTTGCCGTTGGCCCGGGCGACGGGTCCGGGATTTGAATTGCGTCAGGTTCTAGGGACGGCCGTGTTCGCGGGAATGTTGGGAGTGACCGTGTTCGGTTTGTTCCTGACCCCGACGTTCTACGTTGTCCTTCGCGCTCTGTCGATTCGGTTCTGGGGCAATAGCATGGTTCATCATCATGAGGAGCACGTGGAAGCCGAACACGAATTGGTGGGTGTCGGTTCCGATTGAGAATGCAACTCGAGTGGATGGGAGGGTGAGGCTCCTGCCGAACCGCATAGTCGTGCTAGGCTCGAATGACGCTTGCGGTTCGGCAGGAGCCTCACCCTCCCATGATATCGATCTATTGCTGGCGGCCTACCCTCTCGGGGCTAAAAACGACTCATCTGCATCGGCCATTCGCTGGCAGCATTGATCAATCGTCGGCAGTCCTGTAATCTCAAATCAACCATTGCTTGTGCGTTGCTCGCAACGCCCGCACCGTGGTGAGAAATTCCCAGACTGACGAGGAGCCTGTTCGATGGCGAGATTGATTACCATTGGTGCCGCGCAAAGTGGCCCCATTCGGCGTGATGAAAACCGTGCAACGGTCGTCGAGCGATTGATTCACCAGATGCGCGAGGCTCATCGACAGGGGTGTGATATTATAGTGTACACCGAAGTGGCGCTGACGGCGTTCTTTCCGCACTGGTGGATCGAAGACGAAAAGGAATTGGATAACTGGTTCGAACGTGAGATGCCGGGCCCCGAGACTCAGCCGTTGTTTGACGAGGCGGCCCGGTTAGGGATTGGATTCCACCTCGGGTATGCCGAACTGGCGTTTGAGGAGGGGCGCAAGCGGCATTTCAATACCGCCATTCTGGTTGGCAAGGACGGCTCCATCATCGGCAAGTTTCGCAAAATGCATTTGCCGGGGCATTTTGAGCGGCGACCGAACAATCCGTTCCAGAATCTGGAGAAGCGGTACTTTGAATTTGGCGATGGACCCCTGGAGACATGGCGCGCATTTGGCGGCGTGGTTGGGATGTGCATTTGCAACGATCGCCGCTGGACTGAGACCTATCGTTTGCTGGCGTTAGGCGGAGTGGAGCTGGTGTTGATTGGATATAACACTCCGGACCATATTCCGGAATATCCGCAGATGGATCGACTGTCGAACTTTCACCACCAATTGTGCATGCAGGCGGGCGCCTATCAGAATGGCACGTGGGTCGTGGCGGTGGGCAAGGCGGGCGTCGAAGAAGGAGTCAGCCAGATTGGTCTGACGTCAATCATCGCACCTTCCGGTGAGGTTGTCGCACAGAGCAAGACGCTGGGTGACGAACTGGTTGTCCATACTTGCGACCTGGACGAGACGATTGCCTATAAACAACTATTCGATTTCACTGCCAATCGCCGGATTCAACATTACGGTCCGATCGCGTCGCAATTGGCCGCGATTTCACCCCCCTGAGCGACGCCTCTATCTGAGTCTTACAGTTTCAGAGGAGTCGTGGGAAGGATGTCGTCGGATGACAGGTCTTCGGCCGACTGGCTCCAGGTCATCGGAGCGGCCTCATCGAGATCGCGCCATTCGATGTCGACACGAGTCTGCAAGCGGCTGCCGAGTTCCTTATACATCGCCACGCCGCCGGTCACTTCGGTGGCCAGCTGCGAAAGCGGGACAGCGTTCTCGATCGTGCAGAGAGTGAGGTCGGTCAGTGGGACTTCCACGACCGTGGTTTGAGGTGAGAGACCGCTGAGTGCGGAGGCATCTGTGCCCGCTGGAATCACCAGGCATTGCGCGAAGATTTGTGTGTTCTCATCGTCGGAAGTGACCAATCTTTCCCGCAGCAATTCGACGACTTTATTCATGGAGCCTGATTGAGATCCTGTCCGACAAACCGCGAGCAGTTTACGGTTGATGTCCTGAACGCATTCCAGAACAGTCTGCCGTGATGTCTGGAGCAACGGTTGCCAGAGAACCGGCTGCAAGTCGACGGCAGGATCCAGCAGTTTGCGAAGTTCGCGTCCTTGCGACACCAGTTGGCGCGTTGTCTGTGCATCGATTTGCTGGGAGATCTCGTAACGGCGCAGTTCGAGTTGCTCGCGCAACATGTTGCGATAGGCCAGCACGATGGTCGTACTGTCGGGCAAGTCAGCTTCCGTGCTGGAATCGGACTGAATTGGTGCCGGAGTGAGATTAGACAGTCGCGCCAAATCACGGGACAGGCGGTCGAGTTGTTCGATGAGCGTCGTCAATTCCGCATCGACAATCCGGACGATTTTGGCGGTGACGCGCAATAAGAATTCGTTCAGACGAATATTGGCGTAGGAACGTAGTATTTCTCGGAGTTTGTCATCGGGAGTCTGGCGGCATACCCAGGCGACAAGACCGCGCCGTTCAGGACGATGAAAGGCGTCGCTGCGTGCCAGTTCCCCGATTTCGTGAGCCGAGTCCATCTGGCCCACCGCTTGTTTAATGGCATCGTCACATAGTGTTTGCAATTCGTGCTGGATTGCCAGGGCACTCCGTCGCGCACCGTCCAGACGCTGGTCAGCGGAATCGATGATCTCCTGCACCCATGTGAACAGTTTATTAATTCGAGGTCGCGTGCGGGCAGTGAGCCTCCCCACGACTTGCATGAAGAGCTGGTCGTCCCCCAGATTGTCGAGTCCTTCGTGGAAGTCGCTCTGGAGGCAACGATCGAGCAAATCAAGAACGATGCCTGCTCGAATTGTGCCTTGCTCATTTTCCTTCGTGACGCCGAGCGCCTGGTCGACCAGGTTGGTGACGAAATCTTCGACACTGGCCCCACTCTCCAGGCGGATGACTTCGGTGGCATCGTTCCGGATGTGTTGCACATTGAGTTGACACAATTCAAACTGCTGTCGCATGGCGGCGAGAGTTGCGGCGGTCGCAGCACTGTTGGCCGAGGGCTGCAACGAGGCGAGTTTAAGAGTTTTGACGTTCACCGAAGTGGTATGCGGCGCGGGGGAACTGCGACCTTCGCGCCAGAAGCGGATGACGTCATCGCTGGCGACGCGCGTGGCCTCGGCGATCGTCGTGCTGCCGCCTGCGCCCAAGGCGGTCACCTGAGCCCGATGTGCGTGCAGAGGAACTGCCTGTGTGACTTCGGACCCGGAGGATGCGGGTGCACGCAATAGATTGTCGGCCGCCGTAAAGTTGGACGCATATAAGAATTCGGCCATCTGCTCGGCGGCCAGCTCCCATTCGGTTTGTCCCAGACCTTCACCCAATTGGAACATCAGCGTTTCGCCGAATGCGGCATTGTCTCCATGAAACGGCAGCGCACCCAGGAGCGGTTCGCCGGGATAATGACTTCCCGGCGCGCTGTAGTGATGCAACTCGCGCAACAGGGCATAGGCATTGGAGCGAGACTTATCACGTTCGGCATGGCTGCGAGGTGTCGCATGCAGGAGCACGCCCTGCAATCGTTCATGCGGCAGTTCCTGACGTTTGAGTTCGCTACGGATGGCGTACGTCAGATCGGGGATGGCTCCACTTCCGGTACCGCCACCAACTCCGCCGATCAGGGTGACGCGCGGCGTTCGGCCATTGGCCGCTCCGAGACGGGCAGCCTTACTGATCACATTAGCCAGCGCCGTGCGAACGCGCGGTCCGTTGGTGACCAGCGCGAGGCGTCCCAGCGGACGATAGCCATTGGTCGTGAGATCTCTCGGGATATTGTAAAACCAGCGGCGCCCCAACCATTTCAGCACGGCCGCAGTTTGGGAACCGTAGGAATCGGCCGGTTTGATGGGGATGGGCACGACATGCACGCGATCCAAGTCTTCTTCACGAAAACGCGATGACAGGGAGCGCGTGTGGCTGTCCAGAACGATGATTTCAACAGGCGGCCATTGGCTTGCGGGGCCGAAGCGATCATTGAGGCGATTGACCAGTCGAGTGAGGACTTCAACTCCGAGACCGCCGACACCGATCAGAATTGTCGGATCAGAACCAGATTGAGAATGAGTCGCAACGGATTGTTGTTTTCCGACAGTGGCACCAGCAACCGGCGGTGCCTTGGTGTTGATCGTATCGGTCGATGTGGCAGTACGTACCTGCGGAGTGTTTGATTGAGGAAAGCGCGGAATGGCCGATGGACTGGGGGCGGAATTTGGCGTCGATTGCCCGGAGACTGCAGCGGCCGGGCGGTCGCCGCCCGATTCTTCAGCGCGGATGGCGTCTCTTAAAGCGGCGACCAAATCCATGCAGGTCCCGAAACGCAGGGCTGGGTCCTTCGACAGAGCACGGGCAATGACGGGCCGTTGAGCGCGGGGCAGTGCCGAGAGATCGGGAACGCCGTGCAGATGCGAGGCGGCAATCTGAGCTGTACTACCGCCGGGAAAGGGGAGTACGCCAGTCAGCATGTGCGTATAGACGAGGGCCAGGCCGTACTGGTCGCTGTGGCGATTCGGCTTGCCTTCAAACAGCTCGGGCGAGGAATAGGTCGGAGTCAGTCCGCCCACCATCGAGGCCGAACGCTCATATAAGTTCTTGACGAGACCAAAGTCACCCAGTTTGGCGCGGCCGCTGAGCAGCAGGATGTTTTCTGGTTTCACATCGAGATGCTGCAGCGAATAGCTCTCATAAAGATAATCGAGAGCCTCGGCCGTATCGCTGACGTAACGCAGCAGTTCGACCTGCGGAATCCCCACCGACTGGGCCTGTCGCAATTGCGAGAAGCGATCCTTCAAGCTGCCATCGGCCAATTCGGTGACGATGACCAGGTTACCTTCGCACATCTCGATGCGTTCGATCGACAGCAGCAGCGGATGTCGCACATCCTTGATGCGGGCCAGTGCGCGCAGCTCCGTCTCGGCCTGAGTGGGGTCGGCGTCGCCATAGATTATCTTGACCGCTTTGGGGATCCCTCCAGGCGCGATCGTCTTCCAGACCTCACCGTATCCTCCGCGACCGAGGAGTTCGGTGGTCTTGTAGCCCGCGATCGGTTCTTGCCGATCAAATCCGTGTTTGCCCGATGATCCCGCAACCATAGTCGGCGTCCAGGTCCAGTCAATTGTGTTGAGTTTTCAGAACCATGGCGAAATAGCTGTGGACCACGATGTCGCAATACTCAGGCAGCAGCTCGACCGGCTTGTTGTTATAGCGGCAGTAGTTAGTGATCTGAGTCAGTAAATCGCGCGGATGGCAGCGACGCTTCGCCCGTTTGCAAGGCCGATAATGTTCTTCCAGTAAATAGTTCACTACGTCTTTGCGATACTCACAGCCGAACCGTTCGCAGTACATGCGGAATAGATGGTGGAACTCCTCGTCGGTCGGATCCTTGGCATGAATCTTGTAAGGAATTCGGCGCAGGAATGCCTCGTCGACCAGATCTTCAGGTTCCAGGTTGGTCGAGAAAATCACGATCTGTTCGAACGGAACCTGGATCTTCTTGCCGGTTGGCAACGTGAGATAGTCATGGCGTGATTCGAGTGGCACAATCCAGCGATTGAGCAAATCGGCGGGGGCGATGCGCTGACGGCCGAAGTCGTCGACCAGCAGGCAGCCGCAGTTGCTCTTCATCTGCAGGGGGGCTTCACAGACGTTGGATTCGCGATGGTGTCGCAGTTCCAGATTATCAAGCGTCAATTCGCCACCCACGATGACCGTGGGGCGAGTGATCTGAATCCAGCGACGATCGATGTTGGATGTCAGGAATGGTTCGTCGCCAGATTGTTCGACTGCCCGGTGAAACTGTGTATCGTAAAACTTAATAATCTGATCACCCGCGATGATCGCGTGCGGCACCCAGATACACTGTCCGAAGCACAGCGTGAGCTGCCGGGCCAGCGTAGACTTGCCGTTGCCGGGTGCTCCGTATAAGAACAGCCCACCACTGGAGGTGATTGCCGGGCCTAGGCTTTCGAATAATTGTGGATCAACCGAGATACCCGCGCAGGCCTTCGTCAGTCGGGCGCGGTCGGGTTTCTCGTGGGCAATCGATTGGGCGTCAACGGACAGGACGTATTCGGCGAGCGGCACGGGTGCGGGACCCACATAAGCGCACTCTCGCAACAGTTTTTGTGCCCTGGTGATTCCGAGTTCAGTCAGCCCATAGATGAAGTCATTCAACCGCGCCGTGGTCTTGTGTTCGACGATTTTGCGTGTGCGGAGTGTATCGAGAATCCGGCTGGCAATGCCAAATGGCAGGCAAACTTCTCTCGCCAAAACTCGACCGGTCGCGCTGCCGTATACCGCGAGTTGCTTGCAGAGCAGTGCCTCGATCAGCGTCTCATTCAGGCCAGATTGCTCGAGCGACGACGGTTCGACCGGACAGAACGAATCCTCGGTCAGGAGTTCGCGCAGCAGGTGCGGATCGATCGAAGCTTGTTGGGGTGTAGCGAGCATGACACGAAGTTCCGGTTTCACACAAAAGTCCGACTAGTGGACTTCGCTTTGACAACTATTGGGTGACTGAGGTGGTGCAACCGCGGAATCGAGAGCGTCCATTGTCTCGGTGTCTTTCAAGTGGGCACGTGCGCGTTCGAACCGAGCTTGTTCCACATAATGGGCTGCCGGCAATGGTTTACCATGCAAATAGCCTTGAGACAGGATGAAGCCGGCATCGCGACACGCCTGGGCCTCGGCGACACTTTCGACACATTCTGCAAGTGGTACAATTCCGACTTCCAGGATCATCTGGACCAGCATGGCCACGACGCGCCGTCGCGCCGCATCGGCCAGATGGAGATCGTGGATCATGCAGCGGTCGAATTTGACATAATTTGGATGCACGGCCGCCAGCTCGGCAATGCGCGCCTGGCCGGCTCCAAAATCGTCAAACGCCAGGCTGATGTCGAACTGCTCCAGGCCTTTGCGCAGGGCAATCATATCCCCCAGGTTCGTCATCGCACCTTCGTGCATTTCGATCGTGATAGGTTGTCGGGGTGCCATCCGGCGCAGCTCCTCACACGACAGCAATAAGGTGCCGGTGTCGAGTTCGCTGGGATGTGTATTCAAGAAGAGATGCGGAACACCAACGAGCTGGGAGCTGTCCTCAACGGCCACGCGACGCAGTTGTTCGCTGAGTTTCGCACTCAGGCCGAGCTGAGCTGCTGCGGAGAACATGAAGTTGGGTGTCTCGAGCCCGATCAGGCGGCTGCGAGCCAGGACTTCATAGGCCACAACTTGTCCGCTGGTGAGATTGACGATCGGTTGGTAGTGCGGAATCATCGCCTTGCCGGTCAGCAGTTGATCGAACTGAACGATCGCCAGAGCCTGGTCGCAGGTGTCTTTATGCCGCGTGTGCGACAGATTTGCGCCCAGGCTGCGGGTCAGGCGAAAGGGAATGTCTGCAAATTGGACCAGATCGTTGTCGTGCAGCTCGGTCGCCCCGCTGAGGCGATCGCCATTAACGAACGTGCCATTGGTGCTTCCGAGATCACGGAGGCACAAGGTGGATCCCTGCTGGAAAAACTCGGCGTGCAACCCGGAAACCGTGTTCCCTGGAAGCATCAACGACAATCCCGGCTTGCGGCCAACCTGAAATGGCAGCGGATTGAGCATGAAGTACCGCGCTTCATCTCCGCCCGTGGGGCGGCCAGACAAAACCCAGTCATCCAGCAACGTGGATGCAGTCAATTCCGGACTTTCTTTCGCCAACATTACTTTGCCTCGATCCCCGAGCGATAGTGTGGGCGCATCTTGGTTCGCGCTGCATGAAACATGTCTCGAAATCAACAATGCGTCAAATTCGGCCGTATCGGAAAAGGTCAACTCCTATGCCTTGAAGTCGCGAAAGGCAAGTTTTGACGACAAGGTCTGGTTGCGCGATGGGATGGGACACGCCGTTTGTACGGGAGGCGCCGGTCTTCGATGTGATGGGACACGGCTTTGGATCCGATGTGCAGTAATTATAAGTGGATGGATATTACTCCGATTAGGAATATGCGGGTGGATCTGAGGG
>JAQGHS010000971.1 GCA_028291605.1 Planctomycetaceae bacterium
ATTATTAGCGACGCCACTCCAAAACAAGTCGCCCGTGCAAAAGAGGTTAGAGCGATGATCCAAAAAGGGTTAACGGCGTAGAGTGGCACCCAACCCGAAGATTAAGCCTGGATGACGCACGAGGCACAGGCCGAGTCCTCGGCGACAACACGCGTGCCAGGTATCGAATTTGGTATTCGGATCCCGACACATTTTCCGCACTACCACATCCTCTCTCCCTCCCGTTGCCCGTGGCACTGAACTAAATCGTTGACGGGCACACCGTGCACCTGTAGCATCGACTTATGGTGCGAGTTCGAATCACGACGTTGCTGGTCATCATGGCCTGCCTGACGCTGTCCATCGCCCACGCAGATGATCGGGATGTCATTGCTGAGCGGCTCTATCAGGCTCACGAGGCCTATCACGCCGAAATTGAGCTCATTCGTGCGGAGACTGTGAAAGAGCTCGAGACGAAAGAAGCCGCGGAACGGAAACGGACGAACCCGGATCTGGAGCGTATCAAATCGCTCAAGAATGAACGTGAGCAACTCGAAACGAACGGTAAGATTCCTGGTTCCAGCAGTGCAAAAATCAAGGGCCGAATCAACAAGAGTCGCGCAACCTTCGTCAGTCTACTGACGGTTGCCAAGAACGCCTATATTCGTGACAAGCGGGATGCCGACGCCGAAGCAGTCTCAATCGAACTTCAAAAGTTTCAGGCAGAGGGAATCTTGCTGGTGAAGGCGTCGGCAAAACTCAGTTGGCCCGATCCAAAAAAGCCGTGGGGCAAACCTGCCTTCTTGCAATGGGCGAATCAGGTCGCCGCGTTGCCGGCGCAGAAGCAGGTTGAAGCTGTGACGAAGAAGCTGGTGGAATTGAACCCCGGCTTTGATGGAGACGTCAAGCCTGGTTTCGAGGGCGAGACGGTCACGGGGGTCGTGATTCCGGGGAGCACGCTGACAGACCTCTCGCCGTTGCGGGCGCTCAGAGGACTTAAGGTTCTCGCCTGTAGCGCGGGGAAGCTGACTGACTTATCGCCGCTAAGAGGGATGCCGCTGACCAACATCGCCGTCCATTCTACGAAGGTGTCCGATCTGTCTCCGTTGAAGGGGATGCCGCTGACACATTTCGGCTGCTCTCACACGCCGGTGGCTGACCTGTCCCCGTTAAAGGGCATGCCGCTGGTCCACTTATATTTAAACGGCACAGCAGTGACTGATTTGTCCATCGTAAAAGGAATGCCGTTGGCGGAGCTCGAAATCCAGTCCACGAAAATCGCCGATCTGTCACCCTTGAAAGGCCTGCCGCTCTCGATCATTAACTGCACTGTGACCCCCGTCTCTGACCTGACGCCATTAAGAGGCATGCGACTGACTTATCTCAACTGCGCCTACACGCGGGTGGCTGACCTGGCGCCGCTCAAGGGAATGCCGCTGCGCCAGTTATATCTAAACGGCACAGCGGTGACTGATTTGTCCCTCCTGCAGGGGATGCCGCTCACGGAATTTGCCATCCATTCCACGAAAATCTCCGATCTCTCTCCCTTGAAAGGCATGCCGCTGACGAACTTCGGCTGTGCCGATACACCTGTTTCTGACCTGACGCCATTGAGAGGGATGCCACTGACGTCACTCTGGTTTCACCGCTCAAAGGTGACAGATTATTCGTTGCTGAAGGAACTGCCGCTGACAGACGTCTATCTGGATTTCGACCCCGCGCGAGATACGAAGCTGCTCCGTTCGATCAAGACCTTGACGAAGATCAACAACATCCCGGTAGCCGAGTTTTGGAAGAAGCTCGAGGCGCCGGAAAAGAAGTGAAGAACCTGGGCCACACAGCGCATTTCATGACGATGTCTCTGATTTAAAGGTCGCCACATGCTGCACCAAGGTGCCCGGAGTCAAATGCCTATCCGCAGGACATTGCTGGTGCTCATCGCTGGCTGGCTGGTGACGGGTTGCGATCGTGCTGCAACACCGCCGGGCGCTGCTACGGATGTGCCCCGGCCCGCTGCGGATCTGTCAGTGGTCATTCCGCCGGTACTCATTCCCACCACCGAGCCTGCCGCTCCCGGAAAACCTGTCGCGGACCAGTCATTGACCGGCGATCAATATATCGCCCTGGGAGTTCCTGCCTTTGACCGGACCTGGATGGGTGGGGACATGAAAACCGCGGCCGAGGCCTTCGTCAGCCTGGCGGCCGAGCATCCCGAGCAACTCCCGCGTTTTGACAGCTCCCGTTCAGGGGCCGTCTTCGCCCGGATCACCAGCGCTGGGAACCTGAGTCCCTTGCGGGAGCAGACGGTGCCGCTCGACGCACGTTTTCCCCTTGGTTTGTCATACATGCAGTCCCACGGTTCCATCTTGGGGACCTACTTGAAGGCCTTCTTGAAAGATCAATGTTCCGAAAATGAGATGATGGAATTGATGGGTTCGAATTTGCGTGCTTGTCATATGATTCTCGATTTGGTGGATGAATTCTGGCCGACCTTGTCCAAGGATGATCCCTCCTATCCGGCTCGTGTGCGCGGCCTGGACCAAATGCGAAGTGGCCTCGCCAATGTCGTGCTGGGCTCCATTACATCACTGACCGAAGACCAGAACTACAGCCTCGCCGCGCGGCTCAAGTTGTTGAAATACTGCCGAGAGGAATTCCCCGCCATCGTGACCAAACTCGGCCACAGCTCTCAAGTAGAAGTTCAACAGAGGCTGATCAAGCTGGCGGACGACCCAAAGCTGCAGCCCTTGCAGGAACCATTGCGGCTCCTGCGCGACGAGACCGTTGCAGCACTCAAAACGGTTCCGCGCCAGGAGTAACCGTGGCGTGGAACAAGTTTTCTGAACCGAGGCCACTCAGCGCATAGACCCTCAGGTGCCCATTCACAAGAGATCGGTCACGAGTTTGTCGAGGTAAATCTAAGAATGACCGTACGCCTGGCTAAGATCCCCCGAGCCTACCACCTGCCGCGGATCGATTGGGATGTTGTCGGACGGTGGATCGCCAAGCACGTTCCTCAGGCCGAGCAGCCCCAAGCGTGGACCGACATCGTGGACCAATGGCTCGACCGCCTTGATCGGGCTTTGGGCAAAAAGAATCGCGCCATGTTGAGCGAAAATCTGCTGCTCTTCGCGCCTGGCAATTTCCAACAAATGGAGCAATTGCTCGATTTTGGTGAAGCGGGCCTCAAGGAGATCCTGAGTTCCCTGGGCGACTTGGCAACAGAAAGCCGCCGCGGGCCGATCGTCCTGTTGCTGTTTGCTGACGACAGAACTTACGGACGCTATACATCTCCGTTCGATCCGGCCGTCGGTGCCGTCCAATCGGCGGGCATGTGTTTCCGTAGCAGCAGCCTGGTACACGTGGCTCTGAAGCCGGCGAAGATCGAGTCCCTGCAGCGTACGGTGCTCCATGAGATTACCCATGCATGCCTGGGGCATTTGAGTCTGCCGCTCTGGCTCGAAGAGGGCATCACACAGCTGGCCGAAGAGGCGGCTTTGCCTGACTGGGCTCGATTCAAACTCTCTTCCGAGGAAGCAGCGGCCATCAGAGAATTTTGGCGAGAGCAGGGACTCAGCGAGTTCTGGTGGGGAACCGGGTTCTTCGCGATCGACGGAATGCAGCAGTTCTCTTATCAACTCGCCCAAGTCATGTTCCGCATCATCACCACAAGTTATAAGCAGCGGTTGCCCGAGTTCGTGCGACGCGCGTGTGAGGATGATGCGGGCGAGAGCGCGGCGCGCGACGTCCTGGGCAAGGGTTTGGCCGAGATCGCCCAGCAGTTCCTGGGTCCCGGAAACTGGGAGCCCGTGCCGCCTGATGGCGCGACGTATGCCCGCCGAGGGGCGCTCTTCCTGGCGCGCAAGCAATTCGACAAAGCACTCTCAGATTTCGATCATGCAATCGAGTTGGAGCCACAAGCGTCAGACCTGTTAATCACGCGGGGCGCGGCCCATTACGTGATGGGAAACGACACCAGCGCGAACGCCGACTATCTAGCAGCCATCAAACTCGACCCGAAAAACTTTTCCGCGCACAATAACCTCGCCTGGAACCTGGCAACCAATTCCGACGCGCAATTCCGAGATGGGGAAAAGGCCGTCGAACATGCGACCAAGGCCTGTGAGTTGTGCGATTACTCGCAGTGGTATTGTCTCGGCACTTTGGGCGCCGCGCATGCCGAAGCTGGAGACTTTGAAGAGGCTTTACGCTGGACCCAGGAAGCCTCTCTGTTAGCACCCGCCACAGAGCGTGCTGACTGCGCGATACGCATCAGTTTATTCAACTCGGGCGAAGCCTATCGCGATTTAGACCGGCACGTCGTCGACGATGATGACGATGCTTTCTAAGAATCGCCAACTAAACCATCCCCACCGAGCTCGTCTCGGTGGTCATAGGGCTTCTTCACTACGGCCGACATCCGCATAGTGCACAGGCCCGAATCCACCGAGACAAGCTCGGTGGGGGTGGTTTGTTAGCAGACATCAACCGCCCGAAAAGAAGTTGTCTTTGGGCTTCTTGTCTGCCTCCTGCTTCTGCGTGGCCGTGTCGCTGCTGTCTGAGCGTCCCCGGGCGGCGGCACAACCGCTGGCCATCGAGATACAAATCAGAGTCGCGAGCAACAGCCGAGGCCAAACATCTGTACGCTTACGCGACGGAACATGTATGTTGTTGAACATCTTGCCTTCCTTGTCGGTTCCTGTCGGCATTGCGAAGTCAGAACCTCGCTCGGCAGCGGCCCACCCTGACACGCAGTACCATTCATTCAAGAATCAGTCCCACCCGGCGTCATAAACTTTTCCGCATTGACGAGTTTGTTTGTTCGAGAGTTCGTTTTGGCCTCCGGATAGCCTTTGAATTGATTGTGTAACGCTCGGGCTGCGTGCCAGGGGAAGGCGCCCCAAAGTGTACGGCGGGCATTCGCCTTGGCCGATTTGCGCACGATCTCGCAGAGCATGTCCTCGGCAGCGGCATTCTTCTTGATGCCGATCTTTTCTGCCTTCCACAGCACACTCAGTACCACGCCTTGGTGCGGCATCTCCTTGATATTCTTGCCTTCACCTTTCCATTCCGACTTGGACGCCCAACGCGAGACATACTCGAGCATCCGCAGCACAACAGCTTTGCCAAACTTGCCGAGATTGTCGAGGACGAATTCTTCGACCCTAATGAGCTTGGAAACGTCGCACGGCTTGCCGGCCGCGAGTTGTTCGAGTTGCTCGAACCAGTAGTCGATCTGCTTGTCTGGCGACAGTTTGCCGACCTTTTCCAGCACCCGCCGCATGATGACTTTTGGGTCGTTCTCGTCTTCCTCAACGATCCGGCCGTCGAAATACCCGATCCAGCCGAACTGGCCATCATGGTCCTCGACGCCAATCTGGCAGTCCTTCGTGACGGGCAACCCCTTGAGCACCCCCGCATCGCGGGCCGCGATCAACACGTCGCGCAACAGGTTTCCAAAGCAGTTCGCGAGATCGGCGGTGGGGTCCTCGGCATCCAGGCTCGCCTGCGACCCGTCCTGCAGCGTGATCGAAACCTTACCAGGTTTCTGGTGCGCGCCCCGGAAAGCCTGCTCCCACTGCCTAAGCTCAACCGCGTTCGGCTCGATCCAGGATTGCCATGTGCCGTCGAAGGCGGCTTTGCGGCGCGTGTCGAATACGAGCGCCGCCCATCCGGACTGGTCCATCTGGAAGCCGAACGTGATCAGGGCGATGGGATCTTCATCCGCCCCAGGTCCCGAGTTGACATAGACCGGCCAGTCCCGAACGCGATCCTGTACGTGCTTGGAGAGCGACTTAAAGTCTTTGCGGAGGTCGAGGTCCATTGGTGCCTTTGAATGATGCTTAATGAGAGCAATGAGGAGTAAAGTAGGTACGCGAAAGAAATCAGACTGGTGAGCCCCGTCCTGTCAGGGCGGGGGTTAATTTGCATACTACAGACTAGGCCATGCGAAGAACCCCAGGCCTTACGGCACTGGGCTCACCTGCCCCATATGATTCCGGCGACCTACTTAGACGGGCAGGTGTCCGCAATGTCGCCCCAGTCACCTCGCAACACGCCGCCTATTCATTCTGTTTCGTCCAGACGATGTACCCCGCGGCACCTTTGTTGGTGAGGAAATCAATGCCTTTGGCCAGCGTGGCACTCTCGCAGGTGACGTGTCCCACAGCGAAGTCTCCCTTCGTTCCGGAGGCCGCAATCAGGACCGACTTGCCGTTGGCGGTCTTCACCTTGGCGGCGACGCCGGGAATCTTCAGGGTGCCGAAGGTCCAGGTCACGGAGTACAAATCGAACAGGTCTGAGCTGTTACCGTCGGCTGGCTTGTAGGGGGTGAGGGTCGCGGTTCCGGTGTATTCCGCTCCGTTGTTGGGAGCCTTCGCCGATACGATTTTGAACGTGCCTTTCAGGCTCGCGGGACCCTCTAGCGTTTCATGGCCCAGGACTTCTTTTCCATCTTTGGCGGCGTTCATGGGAATCCACTTCCCGGTGAGTTTTCCGCCGTCGATTTCATACACGGCCAGGGCCACGGCTCCCTCGGGAGCGAACGCGAGCCATAACTCGTCCTGTCCCTTGCCGGGCTTTTTCATCCCGATCCCGGACAGGGTCGCCTTCTTCAATTTCATGTCGAGGTAATGAAAGCCGTCCTTGCCCCGGACCGTCGAGACCACGCCGCCACCCCAATCGCTGTTGCTGGAATTCAGCACGTCGAATTTGCCCAGCAGCACGTTCGCCATGGCCGTATCGCTCTCGGCTTCCGCGGCTTTCATGGCGGCCTTGATCGCCTCTTCTTCCTTCGCGGTCAGCTTAAACAGCTCGGGCATCAGCAGGTACAAC
>JAQGHS010000998.1 GCA_028291605.1 Planctomycetaceae bacterium
CACGAAAGAATCCGGGGGCTTACGCCGCCCGGCTCACCTACATTATTGTGATAATGAAATCCAATCAACTATGACGAGTCAACCAATCGTCTCCTCGGGAGACTTTCAATTCCAAGCGAATTCGCAATGGGCCAAATGGCCCGCCGACTGGGGCGTGCAAGAGGTCTCATCAGTCGCCACCGATTCGCGAGACCGCGTGTACCTGTTTAATCGCAGCGGTCGCCCGATTGCCGTGTTTGATCGCGAGGGAAATTTCTTACAGTCGTGGGATGGCGATTTTTTTGTACGCCCGCACGGCATCTTTATTGATGCCCATGATATGGTGTATGGCGTCGATGATCTCGGGCACACGGTCACCAAGTTTTCCCCCGATGGACAGCAACTGTTCCGGATTGGAACCCGCGGGCAGCCATCGGCGACCGGTGCCACGAGCATCGATTATCGCACCATCAAACACGAGGGGCCGCCATTTCATTATCCCACGAATCTGGCGGTGGCCCCCAATGGTGAGTTGTATGTTTCCGACGGATATGGGAATGCCCGCATTCATCGATTTACCGCGGATGGCGAACTGATCTCGTCGTGGGGATCTCCTGGAGCGGGACCGGGACAATTCCACGTGCCGCATGGAATTGCAGTCCATCCCGATGGCACCGTGTTTGTCGCGGACCGCGAAAATGACCGTCTGCAATTGTTCTCGCCGGATGGCAGGTTTTTGACCGAATGGACCGGTATGGCCCGGCCGTGTGATCTGGATATTGCGCCCGACGGAAATGTCTACGTCGCAGAACTTGGCTATCGGGCGGGCATGTGGCCCGGTGTAGTCGCCCCCTCTCCTGATGCGACTGGCGGACGCGTCAGCATCTTCGATCCGCAGGGGGAATTGCTCGCCCGCTTTGGGGGTGGCGAAAAACCCTATGAGGCCGGCGACTTCTTTGCTCCGCACGCCATCTGGCTCGATTCACGCGGTGATTTTTATCTATCGGAAGTCTGTTATACGGCGGCGCGTAATGTTCCCCCGGAACAGGGGAGTTATCATACTTTGCAGAAGTTTTCGCGAATTTGATTCCCGGTTTTGATCGGTTTGCGATATCGTACAGTTCCTTTTTTGAGATTTTCTCTGCAAATCAAATGACGGTTTCGTCCGACGACTGACCATTAAACTGATTCGACCTCGATACTGCGGACGCATTTCGTTCGCGGAACGAACAACGACTATCTAGTATTGCGACCAGAAAGAACGTTTTAACATGAAGGCTTGGCGTTTTTACGGCTTCAAGGATTTGCGACTCGATGACATTCCCGTACCGGCATGTCGCCCCGGCCATGTGCTGGTGGAGCCGTTGGTAGTGCAACCCAGCGTGACCGAAGCCCAACTGGCGATGGGAATCCCCACGCTCGCCTATGATCGCGTCAAACATCGTCTGGACACCGAAGCCCCCATCCAATTGTTCGGACACGAATTCTGTGCCCGGATCGTGGAGTTGGGTGCCGGAGTAACCGGCTATCAGATCGGTGATCGCGTCGCCGCCCGAGCCAAGTTGCCGTGCGGTGACTGCTCGTTGTGCAATTCGGAACGGGGCAATCTGTGCCGCAAGGGGCCGGTGATCGGGTTCGATCAACCGGGCTGCTTCAGTGAGATCGCGTTGTTGCCTGAGATCTCGCTGGTCAAGGTGGCCGACAATATCTCCGATAGCGAGGCGGCCTGCCTGCAATCGTTGAGCGACAGTGTGGCTGCGGTGGAGACGGCCCAGATTCAGATCGGCGATACTGTCGTGATCTTCGGACAGGGTAGCATGGGCATGGAATGCCTGCAGATTGCGCGCATCAGCGGCGCCGGTTTGAGCATCACTGTCGATGTGCGAGATGAAGCCTGTCAGATGTCGAAGGAACTGGGTGCCGACCATGCCCTGAATGCCAAGAAGTGCGATGTCCTGGCGACGATTCTCGAACTGACTGGGACAATTGGCGCTGATGTCGCGTTTGAATGTGCTGGGGGCAGTCCCAAGCAAGGCCTCGCCGGCCATGAAACGCTACTCACGGCGATCAATGCGGTACGCTCGGGTGGTAAGGTGGTTGGTGTTTCCTGGTTCGGCCAGCCGATTACGCTGCCGATTGATCTCCTGCGAGAACGCAGTCTGCGCTATGTCTTCCCTGATATCAGTACGCGAGCCCATCTGGCTCACACCGTGCGGCTGGTGTCTTCGGGGCGAGTCAACCTTAAGCCGACTGTCACCCATGTGTTGCAAGGCATCGAGTCGGTGCCGCAGGCGTTTGAGATCACTGCCAACAAGGGGAAATATCAGGCGATCAATCCGGCTCAAGTGGTCATGAAAACCTAGGGAACCGCTCAAATTAAATTGACCAGGTGAGCCCCGTCCCGTGACGGCCTGTTGATTTAATCGGCATGTAAACGCAATACCAGTGTAATTAGTATGTACGGTGATACGGTTTAAGTGTCCAAACCTATGTTCAATGGGCACCTGGTGTCGCGAAAACGAAAATACGCGATTAGGGTTTGATTAAATCAACTAGCCCGTTAGGGCGGGGGTAGGGAAACGGCTTACGCTGCCGTACCGGCGCTCTAATTTGGCATTGCGAGCTTCAATGACTGCATTTGAACTCCGACTCGCCACCCCACCCCGGGGCTGACGCCGCCGGGCTCACCTACTGAGTTTATTTTGCACTTCCGCTTAGAACTAAGACCAGTGAATAATAGGTGAGGTTTCGCCACCGATTGTGGAATTGGCCTTTCTCGTTTGGTATTATCTGTCTTAATCCACGCCACGTGGAGCGAAGCTGCGTTCTGCAACTTTGCACTCAGGTCACTATTACGATTTGATCCGTCAGTAGTCTGATCACGGTATCTACCGAGCAGCGCTGACGATGGGCTCGAATCGTCGATTTCTATTGAGATTAGCGGCGGACGAAATGACGGCGGATGCGATGTCTCATTGTTGAGGCAGATGTACCTCCGATGACACCCTGTGATATTGAGGACTGAAAATGCGACGAACAGCCTGTGTAGCACTCCTGTTGGCCCTCTCTGCCTTTTCCAGCACCGTCTGGGCTGCCGACAAGGCCGATCCGACCGGAACCTGGAAGTGGAGCTTCACCACCGCCGACGGCCAGAAGCGTGACACGACGCTCAAGCTGAAGCTCGAAGGGGACAAGCTTACGGGTGCCATCGTCCGCCGGGAAAATCAAGAGACCGCGATTGCCGATGCGACCTTCAAGGACAACGAATTGGCATTCACCGTCACTCGCGAACGGAACGGCCAGAAGTTCGTCACGAAGTACAAGGGCAAAATTGACGGCGACACCATCAAGGGAACCAGCGAATCCGAGCGAGACGGCAAGACCAATAGCCGCGAATGGGAAGCCAAGCGCGAGAAGAAGTAATTGCGATCGCGAAGACGATTGATGATACAGCCCGGGTTAGCCAATTGGTTGGTTGATCCGGGCTTTTTGTTTTTTCATAGGATCCCGTTGATCCCGTGGCAGACGCTGCCAGCGTCTGTTTCGGCTGGATCTTCGATTCCATTGCTGCAGGACCGTGTAGCAGAACTCGCCAAGAGTTCTGGCCGGCTAGGGAGAACTCGCCCGAAGTCTTGGCGACTTCGGCTACATCAATCAGCCGGCACGCGTTGGCGTCTGCGTTCCGACGCTGGCAGCGTCGGCCACGGGGGCGGAACGCTTACGCGTCTTACTGCTGGGGAGCTGCTTCGATTACGGGACGATCAACAACGACGACCTTTGATGTCGCCGAGCCGTATTGCACCAGGGCGACCATCAGCATTGTGCCGAACAGGCACACCCACTGCAGCGCCGATACGTGCTCGCCGTCGGCCCAGCCCCAGATTACGGCTCCCAGCGGAACCAGGTTGGTGACCATTCCCGCGAACAACGGGCCCTCCAGGTGAATCAGGCGGTTGAACATCCAGTTGGCCAGGCCCGTTCCGACGAAGCCCAACAGGACGATCGCCACCAGCGACCAGACGATGTCTGACCTGGCGGGAGGGGCGGGGCTGAGGTCATAGAACAGTGCGGGAATCAAACTGACCGCAGTCCAGACCAATGCCAGAAACGACAGGTCGAGCGGCGAAATGCGCAAGAGACGCCGACGAATGCAGATGTTGGCCAGGGCGTATCCCAGCGGCACAGTACCCGCCAGTACCATGTCCAACAACGGGATTGCCCGGCGATGGCTGTCGACCAGCATACCAATTAAGAACACGAGCGCTCCCAGCACGCCAATCGCCGCCCGTCGAGAGGGGTAGACGCCCAAGAACGGAATTGACAGGACGACCGTGGCGAGTGGAACAAAGCTGATCGACATGCCGATCAAGGCTCCGCCATGCTTCGCGACCATGATCGGCTGGAGCGTGTAGGGCCAGGAATAGCCGATCAAAATCACTAAAGCGAGAGGCAGGCAGTCCTCCCGGTGGATTTTCCAACGCCCACCCTGCAACCACCAAAAGACCCCCAGGACCAGCGCGCCTCCCAGCACTCGGCCGAAGGCAATTTCCACTCCGGAAAACGCGAGCGCCGCTTCCTTCATCAACATGAAGTTGCTGCCCCAGATGGCGCAGATCAGAAGGAAAAGAATATAAGGCATTGAGCTTTGCGAATCTAATTTGCGGCGGGATGCGTGTGGCAGGTTTCTGAGGAGTTTTTAGCCACGGATGAACACAGATTAAACACGGATTGGGTCATCCTATGCGAGAGTCATCTGCGTTTGCCAAGCCGCTACTTCTTGCTCTACGGTCTGCGGATCAATCGCTGTAGTCGGTCTTAATCCGTGTTTAATCAGTGTCCATCCGTGGCTAAAAATTCTTGTTCTTCTTCTTCTTCTTCTTCTTCTTCTGCTCTTCACCGAAACACAAAGTCAGGGGCCTTACGGCACCCGGCTCACCTGCGTCTCTTCCGTGGCTAAGGGTAACTTACGTTCTTAGGCAACGGGTGCTGCCACCAGCGGTTTGCGGGCGACATACAGTGTGGCGATGCCGAAGGTCATGGGGGTCCAGGAGGCTTCGCTCAGGCCGCATTCCTGCATGATTCCGGCCAGGACCTGGCCCTGGGGGAACTCAGCCACCGATTGCGGAAGGTAATTGTAGGCCATCTGGCGGTTGCGGGAAACCAGTTGCCCGATGATCGGCAGGACATTTCGAAAGTACCACAGATAGACTGTCCGCAAGAGCCAGTTCCGTGGCAACGAGAACTCCAATACGGCCACTCGGCCCCCTGGCAGGCAGACGCGGCACATCTCACGCAGGCCGCGCCGGGTGTCGGTGACATTTCGCAGGCCGAAGGCGACAGTCACCAGTTGGAACTGGTCGTTGTCAAACGGCAATTGCTGGGTATCCGCCTCGACGAATTCGAGGGCTGCTGGCTGAGGTTCTCGAGACCGCTTCGTCAATTGAGACGCCTTCTCGCGGGCCCGGATTAACATCTGATGTGTAAAGTCGCTGCCAACGACGCGAATCTTGCCGTGGCCGCGATTCCAATAGGCGAGGGCGAGGTCTCCCGTGCCCGTGCAGACATCCAGAATCGGGGCAGAACCCTGCGGTGGGGCTTTGCGCACGGTCCGCCAGCGCCAGTAATAATCCACCCCACCCGACAATAGATGATTTAGCAGGTCATAGCGCCCGGCGATTTCGCCGAACATGGTACGGATGCGGGTTTCGGATTTATCAACAGTCATTTCGATGAACCGGGGATCGACTCGCTAAGAATTGTTGTAGCCACGTTCGCCAGAACGTGGGTCAATTTGCGTATTTCCCACGTTCTGGCGAACGTGGCTACAGAGAAATTTCGCCGAGGGAAGGGTGACCTTGTGGCTCAAGTCATTAGACGAAAACCGCAGCCGGGTGCGACCATTAACAGAGACTCGACTACAAGATCCAGCCTCCACCCAGCACCCGCGGACCGTCATAGAAGACGACCGCCTGACCTGGGGCCACTCCAAATTGCGAATCGTCGAATTCCACGGAAACTTGATCATCCCCTTGAATCGCGACGTGGCAGGTCGCCGGCGTATGCAAATAACGGATCTTCGCCGAGCACGAGAAATTCGCCGGAACATCGTCAACCAACCAATTCAGGCGGTTGGCTTGCAGCGTATTCCGGGCCAAGTCGTTGTGTTCCCCCAGCACGACCCGCTTCGTTTCCGGTTCGACCTTGATCACATAGCGGGGAGTACCAAACGCGATCCCCAGACCTTTGCGCTGACCGATGGTGAAGTGCTCGTAACCCCGGTGATGTCCCACGACCTTGCCAGCGGGATCGACGAATTCGCCGGATGTATCGATGTCGCCCCGGTAGCGGCGGATGAAACCGGCATAGTCGTTGTCGGGGACGAAGCAGATCTCCTGGCTGTCCGGTTTGTCATGGACTCGCAGGCCGGCTTGTTTCGACAGTTCGCGGATCTCCACCTTGGTGCGATCGCCGACGGGAAAGATCACATGCTCCAGCAAGTCGCGCGGCAAGCCGAACAACACATAGGACTGGTCCTTGGTGAGGTCCATTCCCATCTTCAGCGCAGGACGGCTTTCTCCCGGAACGGCTTCCGTTTGAGCGTAGTGGCCCGTGGCGATGTGTTCTGCCCCGACCTGCCGAGCGAAATCCCACAGCTTGCCGAACTTCAACCAGTTGTTGCATTGCACGCACGGATTCGGTGTGCGTCCCGAGAGATACTCGTCGACGAAGTAGTCTTTGATCCGGCCGAACGCGTCTTGAAAGTTCAAGGCGTGGAAGGGGATGTCGAGACGGTCGGCCACGCGACGCGCATCCGACGCATCGCTGGCACTGCAGCAGCCTTGCTTGTTGCTCTTGGCCTGGACAATGGGCAGCAATCCGGGCGAACTGGTGGCGCACGCTTCTTCGGCGGCACCGGACCGCATGAAGAGTCCGATGACTTCGTAACCCGCCTCGCGCAATAACACCGCCGAGGCCGAACTATCGACCCCGCCGCTCATTGCTAAGACAACTCGACCTGCCATCGGAGATACCACACTTCAAGATTGTGATTGGTTGACGGTCGCATGGGAGGGCGAGGCTCCTGCCGAGCCGCACAGTCTGGCGACGTCCGACAGAAGCTTGCGGTTCGGCAGGAGCCTCACCCTCCCATCGACTCGAATGTGTGATTCACATTGAGAGCCTATCTGCAGTTTAGACCTGCCAACGCCTGCCGCCAAGGATGAATGCGACTTCATCACTCCCCGTCGCATCACGTTTCAAACCATTTTTATCTGCCAATTTGCTCAAAAGCCGATAATATAGAGAGACTTACTCCGCCTCGGGGGTTCGACTCAACGTGAATGAGCAGTTCGGGAGCCCGTCCGTATGCCCAGTTGCCCTGCTACCAGGAATCGATCCTGGCGTCTGATTTTCTGCCAGATTGTGCTGGTGATGGTCGTTTCGCACGGGCTGCGAGCGAACGAACCTGTACCGGCCAAACCTGTCGAAAAATACTGGGCTTATCGGCCTGTCGTGCGCCTGGCTGTGCCCGATGTGCAACACAAGGCACAAGTTAGCTCGCCCATTGATGCGTTCCTGCTCTCTCGGCTGGAAGCCAAAGGGCTGAGTTTCTCGCCAGAGGCATCGCAGGAAGAACTGCTGCGACGGGCGAAGTTCGACCTGCACGGGCTGCCGCCGACGCCCGCCGAACGGGAACAGTTTCTCGCCGACACGGAACCTCGGGCCTTCAACCGCTTGATCGATCGTTTGCTCGACAGTCCGCTGTATGGCGAACGCTGGGGCAGGATGTGGCTGGATGTGGTGCGGTTTGCCGATAGCGCCGGTTACAACGCCGATCCGCTGCGGCCGCTGGCGTGGCAGTATCGGGACTATGTCATTCGAAGTTTCAATCGCGACACCCCGTACAACCGCTTTGTGCAGGAGCAGTTGGCTGGCGACGAGTTGTTTCCCGATCAGCCCGACGCGTTGATTGCCACCGGATTCAATCGCCTGCCACCCGATGAGAGCAATGCGTCGAACATCCTGCTGGCTCGGCAGGATCAATTGAACGACCTGACGACCGCGGTCGGGGCCATCTTTCTGGGGCAGTCGTTGGGATGTGCGCAGTGCCACGACCACAAGTTTGATGCCATTTCGCAGGTTGACTTCTATCGGATTCAAGCGTTCTTCTCGGGCGTCGTCCCGGTCGAAGAATTTGCACTGGGCACACCGGAGCAGCTTGCCAAGTACGAGCAACAGTTGCAGACTTGGTTGGCGACAACCGCCGGGCCCCGTGCCGAGCTGCAAAGCATCGAGCAACCCGCGCTGCTGAAGGCTTCGCAAGAGAAGCGAATGAAGTTCCCCGATGAAGTGCTGGCGGCTCTCGACACGCCGGCTCATGAGCGCAATGCCATACAGCAGCAATACTGCTTCTTCGCCGAACGACAGATGACGGTTCCTGAAAAAGACGTCGACAAGAACCTCACTCCGGAGCAACTAAAGAGACGCACAGAACTCAAGGCCGAGTTAAAAAAGTTAGAAGCCGCGAAGCCCCGGCCGCCACGTTCTGTTTCGGCAACTGGAACCATTGATGGTCCCGAGACCCCCAAGACCTTCTTGCTGGCGGGGGGGACTTACGACAAGTACCTGGAAGAAGTTCCGCCAGGGTTCCTGTCGGCCATCAGCGATGTGTCGACCGCGACGATCGCTTCGCCGCGGCCGGGAACAACCGGGCGTCGGACAGCATTGGCCAACTGGCTGGTTGATCCCGCGAATCCGTTGCCGGCTCGCGTGCTGGTCAATCGCCTCTGGCAGGGACATTTTTCCAAAGGGCTGGCCGAGAACGCCAACGATCTGGGAGTGCAAAGCCCCTCGCCCAAGCATCCAGAATTGCTCGACTGGCTGGCCGCTGAGTTTGTGAGCCAGGGCTGGAGCATGAAGGCGATGCATCGGCTGATCATGACGTCTCACGTCTATCGCCAGGCCACCGAGCAAGTGGGAAACACATCGTCCGCACGAAAAGTCGCCGATCCTGGCAATCTGTTGTATGGGCACTTTGACCGACATCGTCTCGATGCAGAAAGCCTGCGGGATGCTTTGCTGTCGGTCAGCGGATTGCTGAACTTCCGCATGGGAGGACCTGGAGTTCGTCCCGAGCTGCCACCCAACTTCAAGGGGCGAGATTGGGATGTTACTCCCAATGTTGAAGAACGCCAACGGCGGTCGATCTATATCCTGGCGAAACGGAACTTACCGTATCCCTTCCTGCAGGCCTTCGACTTGCCCGATACGTTCGAAAGCTGTGCCCGACGCCAAGTGACGACCACCGGACCGCAGGCTTTGACGCTGTTAAATAGCGATTCGGTTCTACGGTACGCCCAAGCGTTTGCCGGACGGCTGCTGAATGATAACCCGAACGCAGATCCGGCGACCTTAGTGCGACAAGCGTATGTCTTCGCCTATGCGCGGGAACCACGTCCTGAAGAAACGACCGCCGCCGCGCAGTTCATGGAACTGCAGTCGCAGGTGGTTGGGCCGCGGCAGGCGGCGAATGAACCGCTATTGTTGCCCAAGCCGTTCCCGAAGTTTCAGGATCCCGCCCGTGGTGCCGCATTGGTTGATTTCTGCCACGCGCTCTTTAATTCCAACGAGTTCCTCTACGTGGATTGATCTATTTGGACTGCGGTGATGAATCACCGCAGTCCAAATTAGGTCGCCTCACTTCAGCCCAACTTGTCGATCGTTCTGGGGCTTGTCGTGCAGCGGATAGATCACCAACGCTTCCGCGGCATGGTTGGCAGCCGGGTACTTCTTACGGGCTGCCGATAGGGCCTTATCGCCCGCGTTGTCGTCCGGTTTGTACTTACGATGCAGTTGATCGTGCTCTTTCGCCAATGTTTCATCGCCCAATTGGTGATAGAGCAAATGCAAGTTGTAGTGGGCCGTGAGATTCTCGGGATCGATCGCCAAGGTCTTCTTGAACTGGGCCACCGCATCCCGCAGTAAGGCCGTCCGTTCTTCGGTACGAGTGGCCGAACGAGCCTGTTTGGCTCGATCGAAGAGAGTTTCTCCGAGCTGATTGCGGACTTCATAGTCCTTGCTGAAGTCAAACTTGCGATCACGGCGTTCCTGGGTGTCGTCATCGAGTGCACTGCGGAAATTCTTCTCGGCTTCCTCCAAGTGTCCTTGTTGGCGATTGATGAGACCACTCAACCAGGCCACCGTCCACGGGTACGCCTTGGGATCCTTACACTCATTTGCCCGTCCAATGGCCGCAACCGCTTCATCGAGGCGGCCTTCCGTGAAGTAGACGCGGGCGAGATTTAACGGACCATCGAACCGTTTCAGTTCCTCGACATGTTTAAAAGCTTCTTCCGCCTGACGCAATTCGGCCTTCGCGTGGATGGGGTTCGGTTTGGCGAACATTCCGATGCCATAGTCGTTCCAGCGTTCCCAGATAGGTGTCTTCAGCTCGGGGTTGGTCGGCTGTTTGGCGACTCCTTCCACCGGGAACGTAACGCTATCCACTGCCATCGTGGTGATGGGCAGCGTGTTGAGATATTTTTCACCTGGTTTATAGTCGCGAATGGGCTGATCACCCGGTTTGGCGTTTTTCGTGACATAGTCCATATAGGCCTTGTCAAACTTGCGATATTGCAGCTTGACCTCCACAGTGACCGGCTCAGTCAGATCCTGGGGGAGTTCCAGGCCATAATGGACGGTGACTGCGGCTCCCGGGGGGATCTGGTGATTGTAGAGCGGGACGAAGATGTCCTGCGGGTTGCGCCTGTCGATGCGATTGCCTTCGCGATCGAGCATGAAGACATTGATGAAGTGCGCCCACGGATCGACCTCGCGGTCTGCATCGAGGGCACCATTACGGCCGATGATCCGATCGCCGCTTTTTACGGTGACATCGACCCACACTTCATTCGAATCAACCGTACCCTGTGTGAAGAGATGCCCCATCTTCAATGTTCTGACAACCGATTCCAGTAGATACTTGCTCCCCGGCTTCAAAGTCGGAACCGCCGGCCGTAACGGGCCGATCAACTGGCCGTTGACGTCTCCTCCTTCTCGCAAGCCGAAGACATCGACCCGCATGATCCCCTGCAGGAAGGTTTGATGGCGTTTGAGGGCCTCTTCAAAACTCTTCAAATAGGTGATGCCGGTATTGGCCGCGGGAAACAAGTGGTCGTGGATGCTCAGTTTGTCGGATCCGGCGACATAGGCCTTCGCACCAAAGTCGTTGGAGGGCTGAGCCGGCATGTGGCAGTCGTTGCAGTTCGCCTGGGCCTTGGGGGGATAGTAAAAGCTGCGCGTGCCGTGTCCTGAGACACCACTTAATAGGAACGCGTCGTAGTGATTCTGACCGCGGAGCCATTTGTAGTCATTCAGCTCCGGGGGCAGATGGACCTTGTGGCAGGTACTGCAGAATTCGGCCGTCTTGTGATGCGGTTTGAGGAACGTCTGCTTGTGGAAGGCGGGCTTCGCCTTCACGAGCTGATTGTTGACGTACTGCAGGAACGCGTTGTCGCTATAGGCGAAGGGATAGTGCAAGGGCTCTTCGATCGTATAGTCGGCATTGCCGCGCGGGCTGTTGACGTGGGTGATGGCATGGCAGGTCGTGCAAGTGATCCCCGCGTGCGCCGTGGCATGTTTCACATCATCAAATTGCGGATTGTCGAACGCACCGCTGAAGAACGGTACCGGATCGTGGCAGCCTGCGCACCAGCGCGAGCTTTGCATGGTCCCGTGTTTCTTGAAGGAGACCGATCGTGTCTCGCGGACGCTGGCCAGGTAGGCGGGATTGTTGAACGAACTGCTGCGGTGGGCACTTTGACTCCAGGCGGCGTGAGCGTCCTGATGACACTTCTTGCAGTATTCGTCCATCTGCAAAGTCTTGGCCGGGATGAATTTGCCAGTGGCCGTGCGTGCCAGAGATGGGAAGAAGTACTTGTCAGCGCCTTCTTTCGGGCCGGCGACGTTCCACTGCCGCGGATCCTGAGCTTTCCAGGCGACCATCGCCAGGATCGAAGCGCCAACCAGACCCAAATAGGCCCCGCCCACTCGCCACTTGATCTTCGTACCGACCAGACGATGCAGCCAATACAGCCAACCGGCGACCAGCGGCAAAATCACATGCAACCAATAAACGGTCGATCGAGCCAGCGGTTGTTTCAGGTCAAAGACACCGACGACTCGGACCAGCAGCAAGCCCGAAACCAACACGATGATCGAGATCGTGAAGAGGGCATAACCCACGCGGATCGCCCGTTTGTTCTTGCGGTTCCACGACGTCACCATGTGAATGGAGCCGAACGCTACAAACGGCAGGAGCAGGACGATCCCCAGCGCAACATGGACCAGCACCATCCACAGGTAGAAATTGTCCTGATAGGTGCGTCCGGTGAACCATTCGAGTGCGGTAATCCCCGCCAGGTAGCCCGAGTTCGCCCCCAGGAATGCCAGGATGGCGAACACCGCGAACAGCAGGATTTTTAAGCGTGGCCCGACGGCCGACACGTATTGGGGACGCTCGGGCGGAGTTGATCCGATGGCCGAGGCGGGATGGGTGGACATGGGACGGCCGCTCCTCAACGAAAGCTACGTGGCCGACGCTGCCAGCGTCGGTGTCGATTTCCGACGTCTATTGTAGCATAGGCCACGAGACCCCGGGGTTGATGCCAAATAGTACTCAGTTTGTGGCTGGACTCGTGAGCGGCACGGCGCTTGCCGCCGGTTCTTCTGAGGAAATCGACATACAGAACCGGTGGCTAGCGCCATTCCGCTCACAAATTTAAGGGGAGGTACTCAACGGTTTCAAATCCGGAAGGTCATACACCCGCAACACACCTGGCACCACATTCGTCAGTTGCAGATGGCTGATCGGGGTTTTTGCTACAGAAGCCCAGGAGGGCAAGCTGTCACGCAGAGTTACGTTCTTGATCGAGGCGTCAAACGCTGCGGCATGCTGAGCCACCGGTCCCAATGACCCCGTGGCGATGATGTCGATCGCCGGAGATTGGCCGGCCGTCGTCTGATACTTCACCAGCGACAACAAATCATAGACTCGTTGCCCGAGCAAGGGGCGATTGATGTGCATCGACACGAACGCTTCCTTCACGTCAGCGCCGAAGGCCACTCCCCAGCCTTTGGCGAGATCCTGCGACAACTCTCCCAGACCCCGCAAATCGACCGCGAGAATGGTCCGGCCTGACTTCACCAACCGTTCCAGTTCGCCATCGGCGTTGGCTTCGGCTCGTTTCCCCTTGTGGTTTAAGTAGAGAACCAACGCCTCGGGCTTCGGGTTTTCAGGAACCCAACGGAGAGCAGGAAGCTGGATGCCTTCTTCGGTCTCATAGATCTCCTTGTGGATCGTGTAGCCTTCGCGTTTGATCATCCCTTGCGGTGTCACCCTCGCTGCGGGGAGCGTCTCAGGCAGGTAAATCGCCTGACGCACGGCCGCGCGGAGTTCCGCACCGGCCAGCGGATGGGCGGCTCGTTGCTTATCGAGTTCTTCGGCACGCAGGCGGGTCAGATCAAACGCGGAGAGACCCTGATAATCCTGGAGCACCTGCCCCGTGCGGGTACATTGCAACTGTTGATCGGAATGCACCGGGAAGTCAGTCTCAACAGGGGCATCGTCCTGTTTGAGCAGCCAGCGTCGCATCCACCGCATCGCAGCCTGGCGGCGCGGTAATGAGAAGCCGTGCGGGTCGTTGTATTCAAAAAAGTCGACTCGTTCGCCATGTCCCAGGATGCCGTAGATCATCTTGGCTTCACGAAAAGTGGTCCAAGCCCCATCAATATTGAAGTAGTCCTGGGTCCCCACGCATATGAGGGTCGCTTGCGGAGCCCGCATGGTCACGTAGTCGGCGTGTTCCATGCCAAACGCCACCTGTCCGGGGATGTTTTGCTCGGCATCTTGCGGCCCCAAGGTCGCGAACAGCTTTTCCAGAGTGGTGATGTAACACGAAGGAGCCGCCGCCACGATCCGCGGATCCAATGCCATCAAATAGGCTGTCTGCGTTCCGCCGCCCGAGTTCCCCGTGCAACCAAGTCGTTGAGGATCGATTTCCGGCCGGCTGGCGAGATAGTCGAGACTGCGGATGCCGTCCCACACGTGGAAGCTCGCGCAATTCCAGCCGACCAGTAAGGCTCCGATGCCGATCATGGTGTGCTCGGAGGTACTCCCCGGTATAGCGGGCTTGCCTTGAGGATCCAGCAATTGAATCCGCTCGCCTTGTCCGACGGGGTCGTAGCAAAGGACCGCACAGCCATTCTTCGCCAGCAGGATGCACGCTCGCTGGTAGCCTTCGATCGCTTTACCGTTGGCACTGTGTCCGCACGGCAGAATGACACCGGGAAAAGGCCCCTTTCCGACCGGCAAATACAGGCACGCGGTGACATGGTGCTGAGGCCGGCTTTCATAGACCACGTTTTCGACTCGATAGTCATCGTGTTCGATCTTCCCCGTGACCTGCGCATTCAGGGGAGTGCGTTCCGGGAAGCCGCCCAGTGCGTCAATAAAATGCTGACGCAACTTCTGTTGCCGCTTTTGCACATCTTCGGGCGTCTTCAAGGCGGCGACAGCCTGACGTCGCTGATCAAACAGCACACCCGCCTGACCTTGGAGCCATTTATAGAGACGGCCGGCGGGGGGATTGTCGGGACTCGCCGGGAGGACGTCCAATTCGTCAGCCTGCAGGACGCGGTTGCTACTGAGTAGTACGATGCAGAAACCAGCGACCAGAAAAAGTCTCTGCCAAGTTCGAATCAACCGCGACATAGATGCCTCTGCTTCTCAAAAGGAGTGAATCAATCAGGGGGCATTGATTTGTCATGTGAGGATACGAGACGGCGGCTGCAGATCGCAAGCGTCTAGCGATGAGGGGTCGGGTCTGCACTGTTAGGCCTTGCGGATGAATTCCGCTGCGTAGCTGCGGACCTTTTGGCCGTTTAGGACATGGACTAGCCGCAGTTGCTGGATCATGGCCTGACTGAAGCGGCTCAGCGGGACGTGAATCAGTTTCTTGCGGTACTTCTGGGCGATCCGCTTCCAGGCGATTCCGGGAGGCGATGCACTCAGCAGAGCGACGTGCTTTTCATGACTGTGTAAGCAGGCGGCCGCGAGGACTCGTTCTTCGAGCGTTGTCGCGAAATCGAGCCGGGGGTCGTCCCAGATTTCGGGGATGTGTCGGGGCGGAAAGAGAAACATCGCCCCCCCGTAATTCGCGAGCCCAATCCCAGGACCGACCATCTCCTTTTGAAAGTCGGTGGCGAAGAGTGCCAAAGTTGATTCGTCGGTGTGCTCGGCAGACCAGGTGATCCGCCATGGGTAGTCTCGGGGATCGGCCGGCGAGTCAAACAGCATCACCACGCAATCCAGATTGCCCCGCGTCGGCGGGATCAGCTTTACGTAGAGGTCGCCCGTGTGCCAGTTGCGCAGGGTTTCGCGCATGTCGAGACCATCCATCAGGCTCGTCGAGAATTTTTCGCTTTTCGCGAGGTCATTCCCCAGCAATGTCAGGGCACTGTTCTTCACGTGCGTGCGAAAATTCTCGATGGCCACGTCTTCGGGTGGCCAACTACATTGCGAGTACGGGTTCCACTGCATCTGCCAGCGTTGTTTTTCCTGTGATGATGGCTTGCGCTGCAGCTCGCAATGGCGCCACTCGATCGGTTGTCCGGGGAGACGGTTCGTCACAGCGACGACATCTCCGCCCGGCAATCGCGCCTTATCGATACCGAACGAGATGGACTCCATCCCCAGCGGCACCGTGAAAGGGTATTCCTTGGCAAGTTCTGCCAGATGCAGCGCGAATTGATCGCCGGCAATCTGTTGTGCGGCAACAATCAACGTGTAGAGATCGGGGGTCATCCGACGCTCGATCAGGCACAAATTGCGAACATAGCGAAAATAGGTAGCCAGCAAATGGGGCGTGATCTCGCGCGCTTGCTGCTTCAGATCAGCCTTGTACTTCGTCCGCGCCCCGACGAGCAGCTCTTTGATTCCATCCAATGACAGATTCTCGTCATCATTCAGCTCGCGACGCGCCAGTTCGTAGAGTCCCGTAATAAAGGGGAGCTCACCCAGCATGAACAACAGCGTCTGCGGTTCAACGATATAAGTCGTCGTCTCTTCGACCGCCTCGTCTTCCAGCGGGCTGTCGTCGGCAGATTGATATGCGGCCTTGATCCACGGCCATTCGAGAATGGAACACACCAGCAGGATGCGTTCGTGCTTTCGCTCGAGTTCCCGCAACCGCTGAGCCATCCGCAGAACCCGTTGTTGCGGCTGGCCATTGGGCAATTTGGGAATCATCGGCAGCATGCTGGCTGCAAAACGTTCCACCGGCAGCCGCTTTAAGGAGTAGGCGTCCGGCAATCCGTGCGTCACGGATTGAAACTCGGCCGTTTCGAGATCGATGAAGTATCGCGGAATCCGTTCCTGCACGGCAATCCGCAACGCGGTAATGACTGGCTGGCAGGGATCGAGCGGCACGTAGCTCAATACGCGTGCTGTATTCTCCGGCTCGCGCTCGTCGGCATCTGATTCGGGAGTCCAATCGGTCGCCGAGAAGGTCGGACCGCCTGACAGTTGAGCGACCACAGTCACTCCCGGCAGGATTTCGAGCGCCTCTTCGACGCTGGCTTGAAAGGAGGGAGGCAGAGGGACGGCCAGACAATCAAATTTCCCGGTCAGCATCGTTTGACGCACTTGAACCGCGAAGTCGCCGCTGCCGTGAATCACAGGCAAGACGCTGATCCGTGGGCTGATCTGGAGAAAGTCAGAATGCATAGGAGACTTCGATCACCAACAAGGAAATTCGCGGCAGCACGCTGCCATTCAATGGCCAGGAACTTATTCTACTCGCCGAATGGGCGGCGGCGAGTCATCTACTGGCGAACCAGCACGAATTTGTCGCATCATTTTTAGGAGTTGCACCACGGAGACGCGGAGAACACGGAGATAGAGAATGAAACTCCGTGCTCTCCATGGCTCCGTGGTTCAATCCTCTTTGTGCACGACACTCCTCGATCATGGGCATTTATTATTCACCAATTGCTACAATCCACCGACCTCATCCCGCGGCCCGAGCGACAAGACAGAGATGATTCAATACGACGCCCACAAATGGTCCGATCATTTGCTCGACATCAAGGGTTCGATGGTCCGCGAGATCATCGGCCGGGTGACCTTATGCGTGTTGTGGGCACTGCTGGTTTGCCTAGTCAACCACGCCCTGCGGCACGACAACGATGGACCGCTGGGCATCCCGGAGACGGCTCACGGGCTGATCGGCGGCGTGCTCGGATTGCTGCTCGTGTTTCGGACGAATGCCTCGTACGACCGCTTCTGGGAAGGCCGCAAGTTGTGGGGCGCAATGGTCAATGACTGCCGCAATGCGGCCCGCATGTCGCGCACGTGGCTCGCCGCTGACGCGCAATTGGTTCGTGAGATCACCGAATGGATCGCCGCCTACCCGTGGTCGGTGATGCATCGGCTGCAGGGAACCAAGGGACTGTCTCCTCAATCATTGGATCTGGACCCCGCCGACGTCGCTGCGGTGATCGCTGCACCCCACCCACCTCTCGCGGTGGCTCGTCATTTGAGTGAGCTGTTTCTCAAAGGTAAGAATACCGGGTTGATCTCCGACATCCAGTTCGTCGCCATCGATGCCAACGTCCAACGGTTGCTCGATTATCTAGGAGGGTGCGAACGAATTCAGAACACGCCGATGCCGTTTGCGTATATGGTCCATTTGCGACGCGCCTTGATCATCTATTGCTTCACGCTCCCCTTTGCATTGATCGACAAGTACGGTTTTGCGAGCCTGATCATCGTGCTGATCATCTCTTACACGATGTTTGGTATCGAGGAGATCGGGGTCGAAATCGAAAACCCGTTTGGCAGTGATGAGAACGACCTGCCGCTCGAACGCCTGTGCGAGACCATCAGCGAGAATGTCCGCAATTAGAGCGCGCAAAAGCAAAGTTTGCGGGAATGAAAGAGTTGGAGAGTGTGAGTGTGTGAGAGTGACGGGGTGAGAGCGATGTCGGATTGGGATCGAGACCTGTCTTGAACCTCTTTCACTCACGCTCTCATACCCTCACACCAATGGAAAAAACGCTGCAATCCCGATATTTCTTGATAAAACACGGCTATTCACCCTTTGTCTGCAGGAGATACCCCATGAAGTTTGCCATCTGTCATGAGCTGTTTGAGAACTGGGAATGGGAACGGCAATGCAAGTTCATTGCAGAGCTGGGCTACACGGGAATTGAACTCGCCCCCTTCACGCTGGCCTCACGTATTACGGACGTCTCGGCCGAGCAGCGTCGTACTCTGCGGAAGCAGGCGGCCGACCATGGATTGGAGATCATGGGACTGCATTGGTTGCTCGCCAAGACCGAAGGCCTGCACGTCACCACGCGCGATGTGGCGACGCGACGCCGTACCGCTGTGTATCTGCGAGAACTGGCGAATGCGTGTGCCGACTTTGGAGGAAATGTGCTCGTATTCGGATCGCCGAATCAACGCAATCTCGAACCAGGCATGACGCGCGAAGAGGGAATCGCGAATGCCGCTGAGGTCTTTCGCGAAGTCACACCGGTGCTTGCCGAGCGACAAGTCAAACTCTGTCTTGAACCGCTGACTCCCAAAGAGACGAACTTCATGATCTCCTGCGCGGAGACGATGGATGTCGTCCACGCCATCGACCATCCGCAAGTCTGTCTGCATCAGGATGTGAAGGCCATGTTGAGCGAATCGACGCCCATTCCCGAGCTCATTGCGAAGTACCGTGACGTCGTCGGACACTTCCATGTGAATGACAGCAATCTCCTCGGCCCGGGAATGGGCGAAACCGATTATATCCCGATTTTTACAGCACTTCGTGACACTCACTACAGCGGCTGGGTGTCCGTGGAGGTCTTCGATTACAAGCCCGGATGCGAGTTCATCGCGCGTCGCAGCATGGAGTACATGCTCGAAGTGTTGTCGCGCTTGCCACCTGCTTGAGACGCTGCTTCGAGAGCTCACGTTGAGACCTTGATCACGATCACGACCCCTTCACCGCATCATCGATGACCATGATCATCGTAGCGCTGATGGGGTCTGCTCGTTGATCAACATCATGCCGACACATCATCGATGATGATTCAACGCGCGCAACACACTCAACATGACTCTCAAGTGATCCGCTAACGCGCGCTGCAGACCGTTGTGAGTCGCGCTGCGCGACTGAATGCGCGAAATTTTTTAAGATATTTCAAGAGTGCTTCAAGCTCATCACTGAGACTCTATTGAGACTCTCAGGCAATACGCCTTAGAGTCATTTCACCTTGGATTTCTCCACGCCAAATGCATGTCGCACGTTTCATCATCGAGTGCATGAGGAGTGTGTTGAAGGTCATCGCGACATCATGCGCGGCTTCGAAATCGAAAGATTTCCTTGGTTTTTTGATAAAAATGAAGAGATAAGGCTTGCGTTGTTTTTTGAAATGCTTACTATGGCGAACATCATGGGTCACATGATCATGAAGTTTGTCAAGCTCAAGCAACGATGTCGATGTTGCGAAATGAATGACACGCTGAAATGACTCCAGTGATCCCCGGCCTATCATGGTTGGTAGGTTGGAAAGAGACATGTTTCGAGTTAGCAGTTTCGACGTTCTAGCCCGGTGCCAGCGACGAAACCGCTACGAGTTGGCAATGTAAGGAGGAACTTTTCATGGCCAAGAAGAAAGCCGCAGCAAAGAAGGCAGCCCCCGCTAAGAAGGCAGCCGCTCCCGCCAAGAAGGCAGCAGCAGCTCCCGCTAAGAAGGCTGCACCCGCTAAGAAGACCGCCAAGAAGGCAGCCACCAAGAAGGCAGCCAAGGGCGCTTAGTTCGGACCCGCAACGGGCTTTCAGCCCGACCCCGCTACAACGAGTAAGAAGCGGTCAAACTCTGTGTTTGACCGCTTCTTCTATTTCGCGGCGAAGTTTTTTCGCCTCATCAGCCGCAGGGCGCTAACCCCCGGTTCACATTGCCCTGAAGGGTATTTCGACGTCACGGGACGCTAAACGCGTGCCGGCTGATTGATGTGGCCGAAGTCGCCAAGACTTCGGGAGCCCCTACATAAACCGCCAGAACTCTTGGCGAGTTCTGCTACGATCTTCTTCACGGCACCGGTCAGGCAGACTGCGCATGTTCTGTCGTATCGCTTGAGTGAAAAATCGTGCCAACCGGCGTCCGCCTCCCGGGTCCTTCCGATCGTATGGCGAGGCCCCCGGTCGAGCTCAATTTCAGAGGGGAACGTGGACGATTTCTTTCCACGCAGGCTCGCTAACACCATCCCTTGATTGACTAGATCAGAGAGTATTCCCATGCCGTCGGTGACAGCTCCCGACCCCGAAGTGGCCGCCCCTCCAACACTCAGTGAAGAGGAGAAGACCACTCGACTCACGGCCGAAATTGAGAAGTCCGAAAAGCTGGCCGCCAGCCAACTGCACATGGCCGAGTGGTTCCTGGTTCAAGGCAAGACCAACATCGCCAAACGCAGGCTGCAGCTCCTCATTGAGACCCTACCGCAATCCATTGCTGCCAAGCAAGCAGAGAAGCTCCTCCAAGGAGTCCCGTGAGCGGCACGGCGCTAGCCGCCGGTGCTTTCTGGATGGACGTCCCACCGAAGAACCGGTGGCGAGCGCCATTCCGCTCACAATACGACTACGCTAAATCAGCCGGAACGCGCTAGCGTCCGGTTTGAATTGCGAATCGAGTCGATTGTTATTCCGAACCGTGGGCTAGCGCCCAGCGGCTGATGACGATCATCCCAACCGCGAAACGACAAGAGCCACGCGAACGGCACATTCGCGTGGCTCAGTTTGTTGTCATGTGTGTTCTTCAGAGTCAGTGAGAGAACGAGAGGCTTTCAAAGCAGATGGCGTGCCACTCGCGGGGTCACATCGATGATTCGAACGTCGCAGATTGGATTGGGACCCCAGCGCCGGTGTCTGTTTGATACAAAAGGCCGCTCATGTCCGTCATCCGTCGTCTTAGAGGGCTCAAAACAGACGGGCAAGAGTGCCCATCCTGCAGTTCGTGCCGCCGATAACGATTGCGCGGAGCGCCTATCGATCGCGTCATCAATCACGCGATGCAGGAGAGATGCTGGCCCCGCGTCGAGATCACTCTTCGTGGCGATGATTCCGAAAAGCGACAGTCGGCCCAGCGGTGGCCAGCATCGAGTCGCTGCAGACACCGTCGCACCAAGACGTTAAGCCAACGGGGCGATTTCGCAACGCAATTTGTCGCCGATTCGCCCCATCGAATCAGCAAATCACATCATCCAATGCCGAGATGCTGACGACATCGTCAATCCGCACCATCACCAGCTTGCGGTTACTGTTGATACCCAGGCGTTTGGTTTCCACCAGATAGATCTCACGCGTGGTCTTGGTATCGCGCAAGTCGTGGACGTCGGCGTCTTCCAAATGCAGATAGTAGGCGTCCCAACGCGCCAACGTCCCAATATAGACGTACGGACTGGCAAGATCGAGAACGACGGTCCGCCCCTGCAGATGCTGATAGATGGAATCCAGATCCATGAGTTTTCGATACGGTTGATTTGACGGATTGGGATAGGGCTTGCGGACGACGTTCACGCCATCGCTCAAGTGGATTGTATCCGTGACCCTGGCCATCGGATATCAATCGACAGGATGATCTGACATAGGTCCCATCGGTCCCATGCGTCCTATAAGTCCCATTCTTCATCCTGCAAACGCAACGACACCAGCCCGATGATATCGGACTGGTGTCGTTGAAATGCTTCGCACACGAAGTGATCGGTGTCGCCTGTCGGTCAACAACTATCGCTTGGTCATGTAGAACATGCAGTCGTCCACAACCCACGGTGTCGACCATGTCCGACCATTATCCATGTTGACCACGTTGAAGAAGAACGTTTGAAAGCGTTCGGCCCGGAACCCATGCGGGAAATACGATCCGATGTAGTCCTCACGAGTCAGGTGATCGAGGCCCGGGCTGGCAAAGTAATGCACCTTGCCATCTGCCGTGAACGACATTCCGATTGTCCACCAGCCGGTCTCCTTGATGATCGGCCCTGAAAGATCTTCTCCCTGATTGCCGGCCCGAATGATGAAGTAGGCCTGCGGCTTGCCGTCCGCAGTTTCCTGCTTCCGTTGATGGCAGATGAATAAACCCGGCCAATATTGTTCCGATTCAGGAGCCGAGAAGCGGCGGAAGCGAATCGTGTTGTCGATCTTCGAACCAAACAGATCAGCCCGCACACCGAACGAAGGGCCGGTCCGATCTTCCCATTTGTCCCACGGCGGCAGGAAGACGCGAACGACAAAGTTGGGGTTCCACGATACGGGAATGAATCCACCGAGTTTCGTGTTGATGTTGCACAACAGGTCATCCTGTTGCATCTGGTAACTCGGTTGGCCCTGCACGCCGGTCTTCAAGGTTTGCAGTTGCAAGGCACCTTTGCTGTTCTTCAGTCCGCCGACCGGAGTCGGAACTCGTTTTACCGAGCAAGGCTGGCCGCGGTAGGTGCTCTCCGACCAGCGTCCATTCACCGAGAAACCGGCGGGGAAGCTGTCAACATGATTCAGCGAACCGCTCCCTTTGGGCAATTCAAACGTATAAGACCAGTTTTCATCTTCGAAATGATCGCCCACCTCGTCGACCAGCGTCCCCGTTCCGGGAATCAGTAGCGTCTGAGCGGAAGCGGCAGGCGGAGCACAGACAGCAAGTGCCGTCAGGATTGCACAAGCCCGAATACCAATCACGGTCAGAGAAGAATGCATCGGCATAATTCATCCATCAAGCATCAAAGCCGAAAAAATCAGGTCGCCCTCATTGGCACCTGGACCCCTCCTGCAACCACCCGCGCAAGCCAGTGTCTTCACAAATCGTGACTCGATTCGTGGATTCACCTCCCGGCGACCTCGAGTTCGAATGAGACGACCGGCAGACCGCTAAGTGTGATGGTGACAGGGACATCTGAGTTATCGGAGCACCCGTGCTCCCCCGTTGATGCAATCGCTATATACGGTGCTTGCTGAATGACAAATCTCGGAAGACTTCTGCTGATTTGACTGATCGTTAAAGTTTGACAGGGGGAGTCATTGGTCCGTTGTCCTTGGTCAGTTGTTTTTGATCGCGGTGCGTGGTGATATCGCTTCTGTGCGTAGCGCCTTAAGAACGTCACTCGAAAAAGAAGCGGCAATCCAACTGACAACTGACCAAGGACATCAGCCAACACGATTGGTTTCCACAGCCCGATCGACGATAATCACAGTTTGGGTTGCTCGATCGTCCTGCCCCCTGTCGTTTCGTTCTCATTTCAGGAAGACTCCCTCCGGTGCGGCCGTTTTTTATTCCGCGTAATGCGCGGGAATTGGCATTTGTGGTCCTTTGCAGTGGCGGCGAGGACACTGAGTTTGCTGCGCAGCGCCTCGAACAGGCGGCGGCCGATCAAGTGGTCTCACCGGCAGATCGCCGGCTGGCGACCGAGCTGATCTACGGCGTCATCCGTCGTGCGGCGACACTCGACACGATCTTGAAGTCGTACGTCCGACGCGGCCAACAGCAAGTAGAACCCGAACTGTGGATGATTCTGCGTCTCGGCGCCTATCAGCTCGTCATGCTGGATGGCATTCCGCCGCATGCGGCCGTTCATGAGACGGTCGAACTTTCGCGGCGAGTCGGTCGCGGTGGCTGGCCGGGATTCGTGAATGGTACGTTGCGCGGCGTCTCGCAGTTGGTGACGCCCGATCGGACATCACAAGCGGCCGCGGATTCTGTTCCGCTGGCCAATGGTCAGTTCGGCAAATTGTCGAAGATCGTCTTTCCCGATCCCCAAACGCAGCCTGCCGACTATTTCGCCGCGGCATACAGTTTTCCCGACTGGCTCGCCAAGCGTTGGGCCAAGACTTTCCCGGCTGAGGAACTGTTCCGGCTGGGAACTTGGTTCAATCTGCCGGCCCATCTCAGTTTACGCATCAACCGTCTGCGGACAACTCGCGACGAGTATCTGGCATTGCTGGCGGACCGCGGCACGGCAGCTCGTCCTGGAACGGTGTCTGAATCGATTCAACTGGACGGATCGGTCCGGGTTGATGACCTGCCCCATTTTGCCGAGGGGTGGGTGACCATCCAGGACGAATCCTCAATGTCGGCCGCACTCCTGATGAATCCACAACCCAGCGAGCGACTGCTCGATCTGTGTGCGGCGCCGGGAGGCAAGACAACGCATCTCGCCGAACTGCAGGGAGATCAAGGCAAGATTGTCGCAGTCGATGTGCAGGCGGAACGCCTGGCGGTCGTCTCGGCGAACGCCGCACGCTTGCAATTGAAGAGCATCCGCACGCACCTGATGTCAAAAGACGAGATGGACGCTCCGACGGGCCACTTCGATGGTGTTCTGGTCGACGTGCCCTGTTCGAACACGGGCGTCTTGGGCAAGCGTCCCGAGGCCCGCTGGCGGATCACTCCCTACGACCTCTCCGAACTTCCCAAGCTCCAGAGAAAATTGCTCAACCTGGCCCTAGATCGAGTCCGCCCCGGTGGCCGCGTCGTTTATTCGACGTGCAGCATCGAGACCGTCGAAAACCGACAAGTGGTGGAACAGTGCCTGGTGAATCGCCCAAATGTGACGCTGGCAGAAGAACGCCACCATGTGCCCGGCCAACCCGCCGACGGCGGTTACCAAGCGCTGTTACGGGTGGCACCTGCGGAGAAACCATGATTGAGGTGAGCCCGGCGGCGTAAGCCGCGGGGTTCTT
>JAQGHS010001007.1 GCA_028291605.1 Planctomycetaceae bacterium
ATTAGGCCGCAGGCCATAGTCGTTGATCGCTCCGCGATCGAAACGCTTTCGCAGTTGCGACGAGGAAATTGCGCTCAAGGTTGGATTCTATTAAGCGTCGGTACTCCGACCGCGTTTCGATCGCGGAGCGATCAACGACTTTCAATCCACGTACACAAACTCATTCAAGTTGTAGACCAGCAAACAGTAATATTTCAGTGCCTGATCCGCATCCAACCGATGCTTCTCGCGCAATGACTTCAGCAACTTCAATCCGCGTTCCACGTTGGCCATTTCAGGCTCGCGACTCAAAGCCAACTTCAACGCCAAACGCACTTGTTTCTCCGCGTCTTCGCCAGCTTCTTGTTTCACTCGACGAGCAAACTCAGCCGCCTGGGTATTCAGGAAATCTCCATTCAACATGGCCAATGCCTGAGTCGGCTGCGTGGTCGCGAATCGCGCGGCGCAACTGGTATCCGTATCTGCAAAATCAAAATCCGCGAGCAGGGGGGTAATCAACGAGCGTTTCACATGAATGTAAACGCTGCGCCGTGCCTGCTCTTCAGGTGATGACTTGCCCCAGCCGGCCCCTGGCGATGATTGTCCCGCGAGGACTTCCGCCGAGATCTCCGGATAAATCCCCGGACCAAACATCTTCAGATTCAAGCGTCCGTTGACGGCATGAATTGTGTCCCGCAACTCCTCAGCACTCAGCCGGCGCATATCGAAGTGTGAGAACAAATCGTTGCCGGGATCTTTCTCCAACGCCAACTTGCTGGGCCGCGAAGACATCCGATAGGTACTCGACAACATGATCGTCTTATGCAATGCCTTGATGTGCCAGCCTTGATTGATGAACTCGGCAGCCAGCCAGTCCAGCAATTCGGGATGAGTCGGCAGATCGCCCAATTGACCAAAGTTGTTCGGAGACCGAACCAGTCCACGGCCAAAATGATGCTGCCAGACCCGATTGACCATCACGCGAGACGTCATCCGGTTTTCGGAAGACGCCACCCAGTTCGCTAATGCCAGGCGCCGGCCGGATGTCTTCGCATCCGGGGCAGGGGTCGGAATGACAGCGGTACCGCCACCTAAAATCGACAGGAACCCGGGCTCGACCTTTTCGCGATTGGAGCTGGGATTGCCGCGGTACAACACGAAGGTCTCAGGCGCCTGTGGACCGAACTCCGACACACTGAGAGCAAAGTCACTCGGTACACGCTCGTTTTTCAGTTTCTCCATTTGAGCAAACAAACGCTGATATTCGCGATACTTTTCGTCACCAAGGAGTTTCGCACCGAGAGTTTTGATTTGTTCGGTGAGATTTCGCACCGGTCCATTCTTGCGAACGGGTGTCAGCGGGCGGCCTTCAAATCCGGGGCCCGACCACGCGACGGTCAGCCCCAGTCCATTACTGCGTTGAAAATAATCCAACCGCACGGGAACGCGTCCCTGACTTAACCGCACCGTCGCCAGCTTCGGACTCCCTTCGCCGTGAATCCCGTCGTACTCAACAATCTTCTTACCACCCACAGTCAGTCGCGAACCGTCATCCGAATCGAGCGAGAATGTGTAGTCCCCGTCGGCCGGTACTTTCAATATGCCGTTAAATACAAACCCAAAGTCCGTTTCGCGCGACGCCGGCGAAATATCGAATTTGCCCTGGGGCAGCTTGGCGACCGTTTCGGCCTTCAAGTTGTCGAAGTCCGGCAGGCGGTCCCAGTGGTCGCGATAGAAGCGGTATTCCAGTTCATCCAGATCGACCTGCCCCACCGGACCACCGACGTTCGACAACTGATCGTACTTGGTGCGGAATTCGGCTTCGATCCCCGATAGTGCGACCTGAGTCTGATTGCGTCGCGCTTCCAGGTCTCGCTGTTTCTCCGCGTATTGTTCGCGAGCCGCATCGTTCTCGAAAATCTGCCGTTCGACATGCGGGCCATTCGTCCCGTTAGGTGTAATTCCATGGAAAAACGCCAGCAGACTGTAATAGTCCTTCTGGGGAATCGGATCGATCTTATGATCGTGGCAGCGGGCACAGTTCACCGTCAGGCCGAGAAACACCTGGCCCGTCGTCGCCACCATGTCATCCAGAATATCGAACTTCGCCAGCAATCGATCTGCCGGCTCGTCATCCCACAGTCCCAGTCGATAGTAGCCGGTCGCGATGATCGAATCGTTCGTCACCTGCGGCAACTCGTCCCCCGCCAGTTGCTCGCGAACAAACTGGGCGTACGGCTTGTCATCATTAAAGGCTCGAATGACATAGTCACGGTAACGCCAGGAATGCGGCTTATTCCCATCGCGTTCAAAACTGTTGGTGTCCGCATAACGGACGACATCCAGCCAATGACGCCCCCAGCGCTCTCCATAACGTGGCGATTTCAGCAAGTTGTCAACAACCGTCTCGAACGCCTTGGGCGAGGCATCTTGCACAAACGCCGCCACGTCCGCGACAGTCGGCGGCAGACCGGTCAAATCAAAATAAGCCCGACGAATCAAAGCAGCTTTGCCGGCGAGATCCGCTGGGCTGAGACCGCGTTCCTCCAGCTTGGCGAGAACGAACGCGTCAATCGGGTTGGTGATCCATGCCGCATTCTTGACTGCGGGGGCGGCATGCTTTTCCGTCACACGAAAGGCCCAGTGTTCTTCCCACTTAGCACCCTCAGTCACCCAGCGACGTAAAACGTCAATCTGTTCTGCAGTCAGCGGCTTACCTTCGGGGGGCATGCGTTCCCCCTCTTCAGTCGACGCCACGCGATGCAGCAAATCGCTCTGTTCAAGATCGCCCGGGACAACGGCACGCTCTCCCGATTTCAATTCAGCAAGCGCCGACTCGCGTTTGTTCAATCGCAAACCGGCTTCCGACTTGTCAGGACCATGACAGGAAAAACAACGCTTCGCGAAGATCGGTTGCACTTCTCGAGCGAAATCCACTTTCGGCAGAGCAGGGCGGGTCTCGGCCTGTTGCGCGAACACCAATGTCGGCATCAGCATCAAGAGCGTAGTGGCTCGGAGCAGTAGAATTTGGAATTTCGCACGGACAGACTGCAGCATAGCGCATTTCCTCGGGTTCGCCGCCAACTCGCACCATTGACCCGTCGAGCAAGCGAACCAGTGATTATATCACTGATGATCAGCGTACTCCAATAAGGGTGGAGCTAAGAGCGCTTCATATCGTCCTCGAAAGCGTCTCCAATTCCCAATGCACGGCCGCCATATCCGGCCAGCGATCCGACACTTTCTTCGCCAGCAAACGATCGCCAAACTCTCGCCAATGAGTTGGAATGTCGCAATCTGCAAGAGACGGCCAAACAACCGGCGCCGCACTGACCGCCTGCCGCAACACGACTTCCAGATTCGGCCCGTCGTGCGGCGGACGCCCGGTCAGCAAATTGAAGAGAATGGCTCCCAACCCAAAAACATCGGTCGCAGGACCAATTTCACCCCATGCGGGATCAACCAACTCAGGGGCGATGTAGGCTGGCGTACCTCCGTCATTCAGCCTGTTATCGGGCGAGGTCAGCGATCTTCGAGCAAAACCGAAGTCACTCAGCAGCAATTGCCCGTGAGATCCAATCAAGACATTGCCGGGCTTCAAATCACAGTGAATGACGCCGTTTTGATGGGCATGTTGTAAGGCAGTGGTGAGTTCCAGTATCCACCGACAGATTTGTGTCAGTGGAACGCGCTTCGCCGCTGCATAGCGAGTGAGATCCCCTTCAGGCGCCCAATCCATCACCAGAAAAAAACCCCTATTGGGAGTTTTTCCTAACCCATGAATGGAGATGATTCCCGGGTGCTGCAGGCGGGAGACCATCTGTACTTCCCGCAGGAAAGAATCCACCCACCGTGGCTGAAACAGAAACTGCTTCTTGAGAAATTTTATCGCCACCGTTCGCCCGGTGGCTTTTTCCGAGGCTCGATAAACATTGCCGCTCGCACCGTCGCCGATCCATTGATGCAAGCGGTAGTCGGAAAAATGCAGGGGCGCGAACGATGGATGCCCCTCGGTCGTGGCGTGTTTGATTTCGTCGGTCGTCGGTTCCAGATCCAGCAACCGCTGCAACAATTGCTTGGCCAAGACCAATTGCCGCCGTACGGTGCGTTCTGAGATCTGCTGGTGTTCGGCAATTTCCAGGATCTCATGCCCCTGTAACCTGAGCAGAAACGCTTCCCTCGACTTGGCATCCAAGCTGAGCTGCACGCGTTCAATGATCTCGGCCAGGCTGGCGGCATCATCGGGGCCGACACCCAGAACAGCGAGATTGTCTTCCGCAAGACGATCCGCCCGCACATCACGGCGTTGAGCCTGATGTCGCCGAATTTGCTGAGCCAGCTTGCGAACGGCGATTTCCGCGAGCAGCGGCCATAAATCAGTTTCTTTTGACAGAACCGAGTGAGCGGGCGCAGGCCGCAGAAAAAAACTGCGAAAGGCCGACTGCACCACATCATCCGCATCGAATCGAGACCGAAAGCGGGGAGCTAGACGCGCCCGAATCAACGCTTCCAGTCGCGGAGCATGCTCGCGAAAAAACGCCGAATGGGTCCAGTCGCCTGGCTTCAAAATATCCTGCGACAGGTCGGATTGAGCGTTCAGATTGTCCGCAGGATCAGTCATGGCTGAATTTTCGGCAATTATTTTGGCCGGTCAACCCGCCGCTTGGCAATCCCCTCAATTGAGTCCCGAATACGGGGAATAAAAACGTGGACGGAGGACTGTTTTCCCGACTCTGTCTTCAATCCTCAAAGCCTGCAGGAGATTGCCATGGCATTTGTGATCACCGAACCTTGTTTTGGCTGCAAACATACCGAGTGCGCCGCCGTCTGCCCCATGGACTGCTTTCATGAGGGCGAACACATGCTCTATATCGATCCGATATCGTGTACCGATTGTGAAGCCTGCCAGAGAGTCTGTCCGACGCAGGCCATCTTTCACGAGGATAGCGTTCCCGAACAATGGCGGGATTTTATCGCGCTGAACGCGGAAATGGCTGAGATTTGTCCCCCGATTACCGAGCGGAAGACACCGCTCTAGACCGTGATTACACTACGGGCGAGTGAGGGCCCCACAGGGTAACCCGCCGAACCACGGATGCTTGCGACGCCCGATTGGCGTATGCGGACTCCGAATGAGTTCGGAATGAGGACTATCCACAGATGTCGCAGATTACGCAGATGATTGACCGAGTTCTTCATCTGCGTAATCTGCGACATCTGTGGATAAGATCTCCCAATGATAAACTGCGGTCCAACGATTTTTCGCGGTTCGGCAGGGTACCCTCTCTGGGGCCATCACTATCCCCTCCACTCGATTTGGGATCCATAACTCTGGCCGTAGTCTCAATTTGGAGTTGACAACACGACGTATCTAGACTGTGCTATAGGTCCTGATAGAGATTGATCGATTTGGTCAGTTATACTGGCAAGTGGTGACAATACATCGTTACATTGGTGATCGTGACGATATAATCAGTATTGCCACGCCTGCCAGTCTGCCCCGCCGTGTTAGTTTTCGGTCCTGCCTGAATTCCTGTGGTTCGTAGTTGCCTCCGAATCGCCTTCGTCTGAACGCGAACGTCGCGTCGGCGAAAATGATCCTGCCCCCGTTTTGGTGAGTTCGCTCACACATTCCACCAAAGACGATTTTCCATGCCAGACTCACGCTTCGGTCGCTGGGGATTTTTTGCAGTCTCCCAGATTTGCTCGACACTCTTGCTCCTGGTCCTCTTACAGGGCTCGGTCTCGGCCCAGGCTCCGGGGAGTGAAGAATTCTTTGAGCAGAAGATCCGCCCGGTGCTAGTGCAGCAGTGTTATGCGTGTCACTCTGCCGACGCCAAAACGAAGAAGAAGCTGAAAGGCGGACTCTACCTGGACGTGGCCGAGGGGTTGCTGACGGGTGGGGATACCGGCCCCGCTATCGTGAAGGGCAAGGCGGCCGAGAGTCTGCTGATCAAGGCCTTGAAGTACGACGGCGTGGAAATGCCTCCCAGCGGCAAGTTGCCCGACACCGTCATCGCCGACTTTACTGCGTGGATTGATGCCGGAGCCATCGACCCTCGTAAAGGGGATCAGCCCGTTAAGCCGGTGCGCGTCATCGATCTCGCCGAGGGTCGCAAGTTCTGGTCATTCCAGCCGCTGCACGCCGCAGTCCCGCCAGAAGTGAAAAATACCACGTGGGCCCGCACACCGCTCGACCGGTTCCTGAGCGCGAAACAAGAAGAGCGAGGTTTGATCCCCAATGCTCCGGTCAGCCGGGAAAAGCTGATTCGCCGAGCCTATTTCGATCTGATTGGGCTCCCTCCGACCCCGGAACAGGTCGATGCTTTTCTGAAGGACGAAACGCCTCAGGCCTTCGAGAAGGTCGTCGACAGCCTGTTGGAAAGCCAGCATTACGGAGAACGGTGGGCTCGGCACTGGCTGGATGTGGTCCGGTTTGCCGAGAGCGGGGGCTATGAATTTGATGGTTTCCGCCCCGGTGCCTATCACTACCGCGACTGGGTTATCAAGTCGTTCAATGCCGACTTGCCCTACAACGAATTCATCCGGATGAACTTGGCCGGGGATAAGCTGCAACCGGGCTACGTCGGGGCGGCAGCGTCTGGCTTTCTGGTCGCAGGCCCGTACCCCGGACAGATCACGGCGAAGACCGTCGAACGCATTCGCTACGATCAACTCGACGATATGCTGATGACTGTCGGCGGGTCGATGCTCGGTTTGACGCTGGGCTGTGTGAGGTGTCACGATCACAAGTACGATCCGCTTCCCCAGCAGGATTACTATGCCCTGGCCGCGACGCTGGCCCAGACTTCGCATGGTCCTATCACGCTCGATCCCGATCCGGCTGCGACTCAGGCGGCCATCGACCAGCATGGCCGCGATCATGAAGTCCAACTGGCGGCATGGCGAGACTTCGCCGCGAAAGAACTGCCCGCTCGATTCACGAAATGGCAGCAGGAATCGTTACCGAAAATCGATGTCGATCCGCGCTGGCAAATTCTTGATGCTTTGACTGTCACCACGGAGGACACTTGGCTGAACACCGCAGAAGACGGGTTGGTCGTGTTCGCCGGACCGCGGCGTAAAGACGGCGACAAGTACATCGTCACCGCGCAGACCTGGCAGCAAAAACTGACTGCCCTGCGGCTGGACGCACTCACCTACAAATCCTTGCCGAGCAAAGGTCCCGGCCTAAGCGGCAACGGCAGCTTCGCTCTGGGCGACTTCAAGGTCATCGCGAAACCGCTCGATCCGCAAAGTAAAGAGCCTCCCGTCACGCTGAAACTGCGACCGGTATTGGCGGCCTTCGAAGAGATGTCTCAACCGCTAAAAAATGCCGTCGATGATAACCCGGGCACGTTCTGGAGAGCCAACGCCGACGGTGGCAAGGACAACGCCGCAGTCTTCGAGATTGAAGGTGGCTTGCCGGGATTCGCAGGCGGTACATCATTGACATTCGAATTAAAACTCGCGGACGCCGGTCTGGGACGGTTCCGCATCTCGATTACCAAGGAACCCGGCACCCCCACCTGGGCCGGGGAAATCGGCACACAGCATCTAGGTGAGATCAAGGCGATACTCGCCGCGAACAACAACACGCTGCCCGATGCCTTGCGAGAACCCGCCGTGCGGTGGTTCAGCAAGTTCGACGACGCCACCCAAAAGGTGCGTCTCGCCGTCGACACGCATGCTCGCGCCAAACCGCGTCCGCCGCAGGTCGAAGTTTACACGACGGTCGCTGGCGGTCAGGATGTGTTCCTGCTGCGTCGTGGTGAAGTCGACAACAAAGCCGGCAAGGCGACCCCCGGTGTCCTTCAAGTTCTCAGCCGCACGGGCGAACCTCCCGCAGCGACGGCAGCGGCCACTCCTCAGCCAACGCCTGTGGATCCTCGTGTCTCGCTGGCCAACTGGATGACCGATGTCGATCACGGGGCAGGGCCGTTGCTGGCCCGTATCATCGTCAATCGACTCTGGCAGCATCACTTTGGTGAAGGTCTCGTCAGCACGCCGAATGACTTTGGTGCCCAAGGCGATCGCCCGTCACATCCTGAGTTACTCGACTGGCTGGCTGGTGAATTGATCAAAGGTGGCTGGAAGCTGAAGCCCATTCATCGGTTGATGATGCAGAGTGCCGCGTATCAGCAGGCGAATGTCGTCAATCCCGAAAACACCAAACTGGATCCCGCCAACCGCCTGCTATGGCACTTCAATCCGCAACGGATGGAAGCCGAAATCATCCGTGACTCGCTGCTGGCCGTTGGAGGATCGCTCGACCCGTCGATGTATGGCCCCAGCATTCTGGATAACATCCCGCGCCGCAGCGTCTATCTGCGAGTCAAACGCAGTGAATTGATTCCATTCATGACGGTGTTCGATGCGCCCGAGCCCACGCAAAGTATTGGTGAGCGAATCGGAACGACAGTGCCGACTCAGGCACTGACGATGTTGAACTCGCCATTCGTGCGGCAGCAGGCAGAAAAGCTGGCGGCGCGGATTAAGCCTGCGGGCGACAAACCGCTCACCGAGGCTATCGACAACGGCTACCGGATTGCGTTTGGACGATTGCCGATCGAGTCTGAACGACAAAAGATGCTGGCTTTTGTTGAAGCGCAGAAGACGTTGCTGGGAGCGGCTCCGAATGCCGTTGACCTGGCACTGACGGAGTTCTGCCAGGTGTTGTTGTGTCTGAATGAATTTGTGTATGTCGACTGATCCCAACGTGGGATAGGCTTCCAGCCTGTCATTCCTGTTTTAAGTTGACAGGCTGGAAGCCTATCCCACGACGAAGAATCCGGGGGCTTACGCCGCCCGGCTCGCCTGAAACAATTGGTAACGATCACCAGCCTGAACGAAAACAAGGCCGCTCATGTTCAACTTCAACTTGCCCTCACGACGTCAATTCCTGCAGGATGCCGGCCTGGGCTTCGGGTCGCTGGCGCTCGCCAACATGCTGCACCAGCAGTCGCGGGCTGATACGCCGGTCGCTTCCGCCGATAATCCGCTCGCCTTGAAAACTCCGCATTTTCCGGCCAAGGTGAAGTCGATCATCTGGCTCTTTATGACCGGCGGTCCCTCGCAAGTGGATACTTGGGACTACAAGCCCGAATTGCAAAAGCGAGACGGCCAGGACCTCGCCGGAGCCGATCCGAAGACCGGATTTTTCAGCACGAGCGGCAAGTGCTTGAAGTCGCCTTTTGAATGGAAGCAGCACGGCCAGTCGGGCAGTTGGGTCTCGGACCTGTTCCCGCATCTGTCGCAGCATGTCGAC
>JAQGHS010001019.1 GCA_028291605.1 Planctomycetaceae bacterium
TTCATTCGTGACCCAGACCACACCAGGGTCGCCCGAACAACAATTGCCGCAGCCGGTGCATTCGAACGCAAGTCCATCCTGATACCACAATGGTTCCGACATGATCCAACTCTTCGTGCTATGGCCCGACTGCAAAGTGAATGGATTCCGCTTTGTCGAGCACCCCCAAACGACAACATCCCCGATCAACTCAATGATCGGAGATGTTCGTATTTTTCACAACGGTCAAGTCAATTATCTTCGTGGGATAGGCATCCTGCCTGTCGTCTTCGTCGTAGAATAGGCATTCTGCCTGTCATTTGTCACCTCAAGTGACAAACCCAAAGTCCATTCATTCTACGATCGCCAGTTCGATCATGCATTCATTTGGCTAATCGTTTTATCGCTTCGCGACGGACAGGCAGGATGCCTATCCTACGGCTTTTTACGCCTGAGCCGGAGTCGACTTCCGACGAGTCGGAGAACGCCGCACCGATCGACCAGGATTCAATGCACTCTGCTTGGCGGGGGCTGGCTCTTCCGCAGCCGCCTCGGAAGCATCTTGATCGGCCATGGATTCGGAACCGCGTGAGAAGCTGCTGGAGGCCGCAATATTGGGATCGCCTGCAGGTCTTCCGGAAAAACCGTTCTTCGGTCGATAGGCTTCGAATTCCGGCACTTGATAGGTTTCGAGCAATACGCCCGTCCGTTTTTCGATATTCGTCAGTTGCTGACCTTCCTCACGAGTGACGAAGGTGTAAGCGGCACCACGCGTCCCTGAAGACAACCGGCCCGTCCGACCGATGCGGTGGACATAGTCGTCACAGAACTCGGGCACATCGTAATTCACGATGTGCGAGATCCCACTGACATCGATGCCACGGCCCATCACATCCGTCGCGATGAGGAGACGAATTGAGCCGTCACGGAACTTCTTCATCACGCGATCGCGAGTCGTCTGCGGCAAGTCACCGTGAATCACGGCCACACCGGGCAAGCGAGGCTCCAACCGGGCGTGAACCTGATCGGCGCCACGCTTCGTTCGCGTGAAGACAATCGCCTGTTTCGGACGTTCGCGCCCCAGCAATCGCACCAGCAACGGGAACTTGCGATCCCCGTCCACCGTAACGACATACTGCTGAATCGCTTCCACGGAAATGCTGTCGCCCGACAAATCGACCCGCTGCGGATCGCGCATATAGCGTTTGGCGAGACGTTCCACCGGGGCCGGCATCGTTGCGGAAAGCAACAGTGTCTGGCGATCGGTCGGGCACCGGGACAGGATTTTTTCGATGTCCGGACGGAAGCCGATATCCAGCATCCGATCGGCTTCGTCCAAAACGGCAATCGAAATGTCATCGAGCTTCAGGCACCCGCGATTGATCAAGTCAATCACGCGGCCTGGAGTGCCGACAACGATGTGGACTCCGCGCTTCAAAACGTCGATTTGCTTTCGAATTTCCCGGCCACCCACACAGCAGGCGACACGGAAAGAATTCTCCCCCGCCAACTTGCGAGCTTCCTCGGCCACTTGTTCGCTGAGTTCCCGTGTGGGTGTCAGGATAATGGCCTGAGTCACCGTCTGGGAAAAATCGAGCTGTTCGAGAATGGGAATCACAAATGCGGCGGTCTTACCCGTACCAGTACGAGCCTGACCAGTGCAATCGAGACCTTGAATCGCGATGGGGATGAAGCCCAACTGAATGGGGCTCGGATCGATATAGTTCACCGCGGCGAGCGTCTTCAACATGGGGGCGCTCAACCCCAGACTTTGAAACCCGGATGGGGTTTCGGTAGGAACCTGCTGCACAAAAACTCCTCGGTTAAGTGCCGGCCATTGCTTCCGGCTTCGCGAAATGGTTTCCAACCTCTAGGGGGGAAGTTGAATTGGATACCGTAGATCCAACCTCCAAACGACAGCGGGCAGAGACCCGAAGAGGGCCGAGGGTTTCCCCACAACTTGCCCAAACATGACCCTGAATTAACAGGGGGCGCTTCGAAAAACGCCACACACAGAAGTCAACCAAGCTCAGCATGGCCGCCATGGGCGACCGAACCTAATGAGCAACCGAAAAATCGGGGGGCCAATCTGTTGCCGGAACTCAATTTGTCCCAGCGAGAAGATCAAAACTTCTGCATTTGTCAATGTAATGCTAGCGAGATAATTTCACGATGTCAATGCTTGGCAATCCAATTGCAAGGTGAAAACGTACTGAACAGCCTGAAATCTTCGTACGAAATTCAAATATGGACTGCAGTGGTTCATCACTACAGCCCATATTTCGTCTTTACTGCAACTTTCCACGCCCTGCGATCGGCAGCACCGATTCCAAGGTCGTCCCGCGGAAGGTATAAAATTCGTCGTGCAGCACGGTCGTAAAGTCACCGTAGCCCACAACCAATTCAACCTTGTCTCCGATCTTCAAATCTTGCGACTTCGGCCCCAGCGTCAACTCGCAATGCTCGGCACTCATCCGCTTGACGGTGGCATCTTCGTAGCCCACAACCAAGGGGAGATGGGTATCGGGATTCATCGTCTTGCGACCACAATCGAGGACAGCCCGGTCCAGCATCGGACGGCTGACGACGGTCGCCAAAACCGTCAATGCGTATTGCATATCCTTCACATTGCACGAATTCCGGTAGAAGGGATCCATGAAGATCCCGCCCCCCGCTTGCAATTCTGTGATATCGGGGCACTTGCCCGTAATTTGGAACGAGCCTGTTCCCCCCGCACTGACGATGGGGCAGGGGATTCCAATCTCGGTAAGTGACCGCTTGGTGTGCGACAGAATCGACATAGCGTCCTGGATTTGCTTGGCCTTGTCGGCCGGATCTTCGATCCTCAGCAAATGCCCCTCATAGCCCATGATGCCTGCGAAGGTCACACCCTTCAACTTGGTAATAGCCTGAGCCAATTCCAAGGTGGACTTACCGGGACACGCTCCCACGCGATTCAATCCGATATCCACTTCAATAATGACCCGCACATTCACGCCACGCTTGTGGCAGATCGCCGCGAGCGGTTCAACCTGCGCGAAGTGATCACAGGCAATGATGGGATCGGCGATGCGTCGCAAGGCAGCAACGCGTTCCCATTTCCGTTCGCCGACAATCATGTTTGCGATCAGGATATCGCGAATACCACCGAGGGCCATCGCTTCGGCTTCAGAGACCTTAGGGCAGGTGACTCCAATGGCTCCAGCCGCTACTTCCATCTGAGCGATGATCGGAGTCTTGTGGCATTTCGAATGGGGACGCCATTGAACATTGTGTTGCTTGCAGAAGTCGGCCATGAAGCGAATGTTTGATTCCATTCGATCCATGTCGATGCAGAGGATGGGGGTATCTAGCGAGGACTTCGGGGCACCAATCGGATTTTGCGGCACGCGAAAACTCCAAACATTAAGTAAACGAACCTTGATTTGAGCAGTTTGAAAGAGTGGGGCTCGGAAGTCAACCGCATCGGGCGCGAGTGAGGTGGGACGGGTCAACGGTCGCGTGAAGTTGCGTGAAAAAAGCAGGCCCATAAACGACGAATGTCGAAATCCGAATGACGAAGGATTGACCAAGCCCGAATGTCCAATGCCCTAATTCCGCTTAGAGCAAATCTTCATAGGGCAGGCACGAGTCGAGTGGGTCAAATCGAACCGGCGCCACAACATCGCCAGCAACGAAATTCGTGGTTAGCCATAGGGTATTGGTCATTCGACATTCTTTCGACATTCGGATTTCGTCATTCGACATTATCCAATGTTCTCTTTTCGTAACCCAACACGCTTCACGATTGCCGTTACATTTGCGAACTCGACGGGATTTCCGGTAAGTTTGTCGCACTCCCAATTAAACTCGTACAAAATCGCAGGGATTTATGTCACAGCCTGATTTGCAACCGCGTCTGGATTTCGCCCTGTCGGCCTATTCCGCGGCCAAAGCCTTCATCCTGAATTACTATCAGCAGGCCGATCTGGAGGTGGAAAACAAACGAGACTCCAGCCCGGTGACGGCTGCAGATCGCGGTGCGGAACAACTGCTGCGAGCCGAAATTGCCAAGCATTTTCCAGGCGACGGGGTTCTTGGCGAAGAATTCGGTGACGCACCGGGCACGAATGGCTTTCGCTGGATCCTGGATCCCATTGACGGCACCAAATCCTTTATTCACGGCGTCCCCTTGTTCGGAACGCTGATTGGGTTGGAACACGATGGCCAGTGTGTCCTCGGCGTGTGCGGGTTCCCGGCACTCGACGAAGTGCTTTTCGGAGCCAAGGGTTCGGGGGCTTGGTGGAGCAAGGGAACTGCGGCTCCCAAGGAGGCGCGGGTTTCCAAAGTCAGCCAACTGTCCGAGGCCATGTTCTGCTGCACGACGATTGAAGGCTGGAATCGAATTGGCCGGCGAGATGCCTTCGACCAGTTGTTGTCTCGAGCCAAACTCTCGCGCGGCTGGGGAGACTGTTATGGCCACGCCCTGGTGGCGACGGGCCGGGCCGACGTCATGGTCGATGCGGGACTCAACCCTTGGGACGGTGCTGCACTGCTCCCCATTATCCAGGAAGCCGGCGGCCACTTTATGGATTGGAAAGGGCAACCTACGGTCTACGGAGGCAATGGAGTCTCGGTGAATCCACTCTTGAAAGACGAGGTCCTGGCTATTTTGCGGGCGCCGGGCGTCTAGAATTCATTTGCGAGAGGACCAAGCAGGCTGGTATGCTGCGCTGATGACTGATGTTGCCGAAAATACACACCCGCCGTTGCGTCAGGCCATCATCCGGCGTCTCAAATGGACGTGGATCTGCCTGACTTGGTACATACTGTCCATTGGGCCCATGTATTGGACTTGGTTTCATGCGGCGACCAACAATGAACCGTCACTGGTCGAGGCCTTCTATCGTCCATTGATTTATGCGTGCGCAATTTTTCCGCCGCTGGGAACACTCGTTAATTCCTATATCGAATTGTGGGTCTTGTAGATTTCAACGTGTTTTATGGTCGGATTTAACGACCTTTCCGATTTCAGTGATGTTTATTGGCAACATTCTTCAGCCGCATTTCGACTTGTGCCTGGGATTCTCGGATCCGTGCAATAGGGTTTATTAAGAGGCGTTTGGCATTCGCCGGCGTCATGTGTCGATCCGCATCGTCTGTCGTTTCCAACTCGAATTGGGCACCGTCGCCTTAAAACTGACTCTGTGTGTACCTTAATATCACATCGGGAACCTGAGCATGGCAGTGGTCGTGTCTGAACACCCTGGCCCCATGTCGTCCGCGGAAATTCCGATTCCCGAAGTGGCTCGGATTGCGGATATCGAGATGAAACAGGCGCGTGTCGCCGAGTTTCTCGATCGCGAAGGGCTCGACGCGCTGCTCCTGGAAACGCCGGCGAACTTCGCCTGGTTCACATCCGGGGGGAATTGTTCGCGCGAAGGGGGGGCGACGCCTATGGCGGCACTCTTCATCACCGCTTCAGCCCGTGTTGTGGTCTGTCATAACTCGGAAACCTCACAAATCTTCGACCACGAATTGCCCAGCCTGGGGTTTCAACTCAAGGAACGCGCCTGGACCGAACCGTTACCGGAAATTCTGTCCGATCTGTGTCGCGGACGTCGAGTTGGTAGCGACCGCTGCTTCCCCAACACTCAGAATTTCTCGGATGCCATTCGACAACTGCGAACTCCGCTGACTCCGTTCGAATGCAGCCGAATTCGTACCCTGGGACGCAATGTCGTCCATGCCGTCGAAGCCACCGCACGCAGTTTGAAATCCGGTCGGATCGAAGCGGAAATCGCCGGTGAAATGGCCCACCGACTGATTAAACACCAGATTACACCGCGCCGACTGCAGGTCCTCGCCGATTCCCGAGGCCGCCGCTACCGCCACTGGCGCTACGACGACACCCCTGTCCGTCGCTGGGTCACACTGCTGGCCGTCGGCAGCCGTTGGGGCCTGTGCGTGGGAGTGTCCCGCACCGTGGCCTTCACGCAGCTCGACACGCTGACGCTGGCTTCAATGCAATATGCAACCATGCTGACGGCAACCGCCGCCCGATTCTCGACGTGCGGCTGGAAGTTCTCCGACACGATGGAACGCGTACGCCGCATCTACGAGAAGGCTGAAGAAGCTGAAGAATGGCGTTACGCCCCGTTGGGTGGAGTCATCGGGTACGACCCCGATGAAGATCTACTGCTGCCGAAATCAGACTACTTGATCCAACCGCAGACGGCATTGTTCTACCATCCGA
>JAQGHS010001039.1 GCA_028291605.1 Planctomycetaceae bacterium
TCAAATCCAAGCTCCCACAAACGGTCACGGCCCAGCGCCGAGCTTTACTGGGCGGCACATAAACGCGCAATACAGTCCGAAAGAATTCAACTGATACGCAATCGAAACTTTTCTTACCCCTAGCCTCACCCTCCCGTCACGTCGTCATTGGGAATTTCGCGACGTACCACTCCACCAACACCCGAAATGGCGGCGAGAAGATTTCAGGTTGCAGCTCCAACTCCCTCAGCAAATTGGGCAACGTGAAGTGCCGGATCTCGGCGACTTCAATCGGATCAGGGCAGGGGGGGGAGTCCGAGTACGCTCGATAGAGGACCGTATGCTCCCAAGCGAGTTCTCGGCAGGCAGGGAACTTTCCCAGAAACTCCAGCCGAGCAACGATGCCGATTTCTTCCTGCAATTCGCGCTGCGCCGATTCGAGGTAATCTTCCCCGGTCGAAAGATGCCCAGATGCCGACGACGTGTAGCAGTTGGGGAATTCATCTTTCGTGGCCGAGCGAACCTGCACGAGCAATTCGTGGCGGCTATTGAACACGAACACATGCGCCGCGCGATGCAGCAGCTTTTGGGCATGCACATACGAACGCGGCGCTTGTCCGATGACCCGGTCTTCAGTATCACAGATGTCGAAGATCTCTTCGGGCATTGTAGCCTGACTTCGAGTCGGGTTCTTAAGAGACGAAGACACCCGACTCAGAGAGTCAGGCTACAGAAGTCGTCACGGCATTTCCAGGCGGACGCCGATTACCTTCAGCGCTTCCGTCTGCGGGCCTTTGGCGGGATCACCCAGCGGGTTGTCCTTCATGAACAACCGCAGATACGGGGCAAAGTTCTTCTTGCCCTTGGCGTCGGCGTCGCAGACGGCGACCAGTGGCGCGAGATCGGTGATCTTGTTCTTGTCGATGAACAGCATCCGCAGTTGGGTTTGCTTGCCGAGCGGAGTCAGATCGACGATTTCGTTCCCGGAAAGCTTCAACAGGGACAGGCTGCTGACGTTCTCAATGGGTTTCAAATCGACGACCTTGTTGCCAGCGAGATCGAGCGATGAGAGCTTGGCGATTTCGGCGAGCGGTGTCAGATCGACAATTTGATTATTGGCCGCGTAGAGCGCCGAGAGTTTCTTCAACTCTTTGAGTGCCGCGATATCCTTCACTTGATTGCCGGACAATTCCAGGTACTGCAGGCCGGTCAGTCCCGCTAGCGGGGTGATGTCGGCGATCTTGTTGCCAGACAGATCGAGCGATTGCAGATTCTTGAGATCCTTGATCGCCGCGATGCTTTCCACTTCGTTCTTGGCCAGATTGATCAAGGCGATGTTGGGACATTTCTCCAGACCGGTCAAGTCCTTGATGCCCTTGCCTTTGGCTTCGAAGACGAAGATTTTCTTCAAATCATCGTCGGTCAGCTCGACGGTTCCCTCGCGCTTGTCGAGGATATAGTACCGCAGCGCGGCTTCGAGATTCTTGTCGGGGAATTGGACGGCCCACGCGGGTGTGGCCGTCAGGCACCAACAGCACGCGACAACTGCACCAATACCGATTTGCGCCATGCGAGTCTTCATCCGGAAATCCTCCTCTGTGTTAATCAAGTTGGCAGTGAGCTTCTGAGATGTTACCGGTCAGCTCACCGAACTTCGAGACTAATCAACAAAGGCTTTGGCTTCAATCCAAACTGTGGATCTCAGAATGGCGGTCGGAGTTGTAGCCGCGTTTCGCCAGAATGCGGGCGAGCGACTGGCGAGGCCCGTACTCTGGCGAGATGCGGCTACGACGACTTCGCAAAAAAAAGAACCCGACTCAGAGAGTCGGGTTACGGGCTTATTCCGGGCGTTTCGGCTTCTTGACCGCAAAGTTCAACGAAGCGTCGTCTTGTTTATCGGAGTCCTTACGAATCGCGTTATCCAGCGCTTCTCGCAGCGACTCGCCGATCCCGCGCTGGCGGATTTCGCTCAGCTTTTCTTTGCACCGCATGAATGCATTGACGACATTCGGATCCCATTGTTTTCCGCTACCCTGCTGGAAGATCGATTCCACCTTCTCCAGCGGCATGCCGGCTCGGTACGGGCGATCGGAACTCATCGCATCAAAGCTATCGGCGACGGCAATGATCCTGGCCACGTACGGGATCTGTTCCCCACTCAAGCCCGTCGGATAGCCGCTGCCGTTGAATTGCTCGTGATGGTACAGCACGCCATCCAGTAGTTGGTCAATGCCGGTCAGTCCGGAGAGAATTCGATGGCCAATGACGACGTGTTCGTTGATGTGCTGCCGCTCCTCATTCGTCAGCAGCCCGTTCTTACAGAGGACATCGTCTCGGATACCGATCTTTCCAACGTCGTGCAGCAGTCCCGCGAGGTAGATGTCGTTCAATTGCTCGTCCGGCAGGTTCAGCTCCTTGCCCAGTTCCACGGCCATGCGGGCGACGCGTTCGCTATGCCCAGCCGTGTACGAGTCCTTGGCGTCAATCGCAGCCGTCAGCGAACGTGTCAGTCCGACCACCAGATTTTTGACATCCTGATGTCGGTGAGATGTTCGGGCTTGTGCGGCAACCAGCGTCGAAAAAGATGCCAGCAGAGCCGCGTCGCTGAGCTGAAAAAGTGCTCCCGAGCTTTTGCGGCCACTCTCCAGACTGGGAGTGGATGCGGTCCCCGGATTCAACCGGACGCCGCGATCGATCTTGTTGATTACGATGAGGTAGCCGGATGAGGTTTCGGACTGGATCTTCACAGCGGTCAAGGTGCTGATCCGCGGAAATTTCTTTCCGATCACCGTTTCTGCCACAGAGTTCTCGATCAAAATTCCCGACTGGTCCCAATCCGTGTGATCGGCAAGCAGACTGGCGAGTTGCTGGCATTCCCAGAGCGAGAGCGAATCTCCGGAGTTGGGAGACACCACGGCCGTCGCTTCACCGATTACGCAAATTGCCGTCGAGACGCCCAGGACTTCCGTTACCGCTTTGAGAGCGTGGCGTTGAAAACGTGAGCGTTCGCCATGCATCCGCGTATTGCGCAGCAGAACATCAAACGCTGCCAGGACGGAGCAGGCCTGGGCTTCCCGTTGCCGAGCTCCGCCGTTGGCTTTCCCGCGTTCGGAGGTGGCGGAAAGTTTATCCGCCAACAGACCACACCATTTCTCCAGCCGTTGGATTTCCTGCTGAGTGTCACGTTCGCCGTGTGCAAATCGCGACAGACTCGTCAGGCCCACCAGCCGGGTGATACCCGATTCCTTGATCGGCAGCAGAGCACGATAGGTGGTCTCGGAGACGGGCGTGATCACGGGACGCTTTTGAGCTGCGCAGGCTCGCGCTGTCTCAGGCGTGATCTCGTCGACGACCACAGGATTCTCTTCTTTCGAAGTGATGTCCAGCTTGTCGCCTGATTGCACGTCATACAGTGCGATCGCCGAACCAAGTTCGGATTCGAGAATAAAGGCGATGGCCTTGGCCTGTTCAACCACGTTTGATTCGCGGGTTGTTGTCATTGCAAGCGCCACCATTAGACCAGTCCTTTAAAACGTTCGAAAACGCTGTCGATACTCTAATTTGAATCCGCCTGAATCGATTCTGTTGGTTCAGATTCGGGGCCTAGTAGTTTCTCAAAGTCCGGATCCCCGCGCAGCGCAGAGAAATCCGGATCCTCTCGGGCACGTTCCCGATCCGCACCAAGGTTAATGGCCTCTTGTAATAGCTCAAGAGCTTGATCCTGGTATTCCGGGTCGGATAGCTTGCGAGCAATTAATGCGGCGACGCAGGCCCCCACATAACGACTGTCCGGATTTGTTGGTTCTCTTTCGATACACGATTTGGCGTCCGCCCATGCCTGTTGGAATTTTCCCAGGCGGGCCAGTGCCACCGCCCGATAACGCAACGGTTCGATAAATGTTGTCTCGGCATTCAGAGCTTTATCAAAATAACTTACAGCTTGTTGCAGATCCTTCCGTTTCATCGCCAGCATGCCCTTTCCATAAAGGGCCTGTGCATGTTCGGGATCAGTGCTCAAGATGCCGTCAAACACCCGCTCTGAAATCTTCGGAGCACGATGAGCAACTGAAAAAGCATACGTCCAGCTGAAGCGTTGGGTGACACGATCCGGAGATTTTTTCGTCACTTTCAGGACTTCAGCGAACAAAAGATCGGCTTCCGCGTGTTGTCCCATCCCTTCCAAAGCCATCGCTCGTGCCGCATCTACCACGGAATCGTGGCGACCCAGTTCCTGCACTTTCTTGAAGTCAAGCAGCGCGGCTTCAAATTCTCGCAACTCGAGGTGGGCCAGCGCACGATTAAAGTAAGCGGATTGAAGATGCGGATCGTGCCGGATGGCAGTCGTGTAGTCATGAATCGCATCGCGCTTGTTGCCGTGCTTATTCAGTAGATAAGCTCGGTTAAAATGCGCCCAGGACGATTGCGGCCAGAGCCCGATGCACGTTCCCAGATCGGATACGGCCAGCATCGATTCACCAAGTTCATCGTGGCAAAGGGCCAATTGGAAATGAGACCAGTAGTGTTTCGGCGACATCTCAATCGCCTTTTTGAGCAATCGGACGGCCTCACGGTAGCTCGCGACTGATCGATTTCGGCAATGAGCTGCCGCCAGCATATAGTGATCGTGCGAAGTGACCACGGGAATCTTTCCAGCTGCGTCAAGCGCCTGCTGGGCCTCTGCATCCCGCTTCAACAATGACAAATAGCGAGCTCGGTCCAGCTCCAACGCACGGGACGGTTGTAGACCGCGAATTTGGGTTCCAGTTTCTAGCAGACTCAATGCAACCATCCCAGCGGCCAGCGGATCTTTCGATTCCAGTCGCACCTGTGCCGAAGCGAGTTCCAGCAACAGTTCTCGCATGGTTTCGCCCACATCGACACGGTCACGCCTTTTGAGCAATTGCCAGTTCATGTCCTCCTGCCAATCAACATCCCGCGTCACTCGATAGAGCGAGAGCGTCCTCTTGACTTCCGCAATCCCCTTTCTCAAGGGAACGTCATTGGCGGCGATGTCTTCATCGGACATTCCAGTTTTTACCATGCACAGCGCTTCCTGTGCTTTGATGTAAAAACTCCGCGCCCGTTCGTCGGCTGCGTTCTGATTCAGCGCGGCAACTGTCGCGGCCAGATTGTCGCGGGTCAGATACAGGGCCACTGCTCCCGGAATGATCAGCATCGCGGCCATGAAGATCACGGAGCTCGCGGTCGTCAAACGGGGATGCCGGCGACCCCATTTTCTGATTTGTTCGACGCGGCTCAGTTCGGGAGCGAACTTCAACGGCAGATCTTGCAGGAACCGATTCAGGTCCTCGGCCAATTGTGATGCCGAAGCATAACGATCGGCAGGTCTGGGAGCGAGGCTTTTGCGGACAATACTTTCCAGGCTCCAGGGAATTTCGAGACAACTTCGGCCTTTCAGTGAAGGAACCGGCAGTTCTCTTTGCTTGATGCGGGCGTCTAGTCCACGCAGGTTAAGCGAGGCCTGTGACGGGTCGACAAACGGGCTGACCCCGGCCAGCATTTCGTACAGCACCAGGCCCAACGAGTAAACGTCGGATCGACGGTTGACCAGCATGTTGCTTGCCGGAGTGCGCTCCCGCATCGCACGGAGATGTTCGGGGGACATGTAGGCAATCGTGCCCCCAATCGTGGCCTCGGCCGGACTGAAGTCAATGGATTGCGACACGTTGAAGTCAAGCAGCAGCGGTTGCCCCTCGGAATTCAGCAGAATGTTCGAGGGCTTAATGTCGCGATGGATCACGTTGCGTTCGTGTGAATGTTGCAAACCCTCCGCCAGGCGAGCAATGATCCAGGCCACAGCCTGCACGTAGGGCAGGCCCGCCAGGATCATCCTGGTGGTTTGAGCCGTTTCCACTTGGTCCGCTTCAATCGTCTGGTGTTCCACCTCTGTGCTACGGTGTGCGGACCGGACAGCCGGTTTCGGTCCTGCCACGCGATCGAGTGCCTCAATGAGCGACTTGCCAGTGGCGGGAACTGCGGAATCGGTCCAGACCTTTTTGATGACTTTATTCAGGCTGGCACCACCGAAGTACGGCATGCAGACTGCCCGTACCCCCAATTGTGCATCTTCATGCACCGAGTAGATCGGGACCACGTGGGTGTGTTGCAACTGCGCCATCGTTTGTGGCTCAGTACCTTCGATCGCCGAGATCTTTAACACGACTTCGCGGTCTGCCAGATCGCCCTGTTTGGCGAGATAAACTTTGGCGAAGGACCCGCTTCCGAGCTCTTTCAAGAGCCGAAATCCGGCGATGTCATCTCCGATGTCAGGCAAGGCCAAGGGCCGGACCGGTGACGTTTGAGACTGTGTCCCGATAACGCACTTGACCGACACCGAGTCGTATTCCCAGCCACGATTTAATGTGACCGACTTATCCGACACAGACGCCTGCATCCGGGGTTCGATCAACGCATTGTAGGGATTGAACGAACTCGAGCCTTCGTCTTCACCGGACCGCCATTCGCTTAGTAGATCGTCGACTTCCGATTGAAGACCGATCTCCGTGTCCAAGCCCAACGCTGACAGGCTGGCCTGCCCATGGTCGCCATCCAGAAGATCGCTGGTGTGATCGGATTTGATCGTCATGGTCTTGAGTGCCGGTCTGGATTCAGATTCTGCGAGGGGTACGGACAGTCGAATCGACGTTTACGAATCACAATTCCGGATGGAGCATTTCCAGGCAACTGCTCGATTTCAGGCAAACCGGACCACAGTTCAGGACCTGTGAACCTTCTTCTTAGAAGTTGAGACGCTTTCCGTCGATGTGAAATACAGGTCGGTTCCGAGTGAGTTCAGGGAGCCCGTTTGTCGTCGACGGTGCAAGGCCGCGCTGGCGACGAGCAGACCCATGCCGGTTGCGAAAACGGTATCCGGCAAATAGGCCGATTGCAGTTCAGCCGTTTCGACCTGCGTGGCGTCGTCGCGACTGGGACCCGACGGCAGAAAGACAGAGTCATTCTCAGTCTGGGATAGGACGCCTGGCAGTTCACGGAAATGACTCACACTATGGACTTTGGCATTCAAACTGGAACGCTTCGGTTCCGTTCCAGTTGTGTAATTGGAATCGGGCTGTTCGGGAGCTCCGTCACCAGGGGCCGTTGCTGGACCGAGTTCCCCATGTTGAGCGGAATCCGTTTCTCGATCGGTGGCAATCGTGGTCTCGTTGCGTTGCGTCGAGGTATTCGTCGGCTGAGCCTGCTGGTTGCCAATCGTGTCACGATCGGACTGCAGCGAGGAGTCGATCAACCGCGACAGTCGGCGAACCGTCGAGAGACCGGATGTCAGATCTGATTGATCGCCACGCGCCCGGCCCAGCGGTCCATCGGCAAACTCGGACAATCTGCCGAGGGGCAATCCTGCGCCCAGATCCGAGATGCGACGTAACGACCGGGCGACTTGCAATCTGGCACCCAATCCTGTTCCCGAATCGGACAGGACCGTCGGCATGGCAATGACCAGACCGTCGAGATTCGAGGGCAGACTGAGCCGCGGCAAGCCAAATCGAGCGTTGTAATCGTTGGGCGAGTCGTTCAGACGTGTCGCCGCCGAAGTCCCCCCCAGATTGGAGCTGCCGCCTCCGGAGCTCCCCCCACCATTATTACCACCGCCGATACTACCCATGCCAGAGCCCAAACCACCGGATCCAGAACCCCCAGAACCTCCTGTCCCACCGGTATCGATCGCCGTGATCAACCGCAGCCCGACGGCCGCGGCGGGGCCTGAAGACAACGGTGCTGCATCATCAGCGTGGAAGGACGAGTCGATATTGATTTGATAGCCGACGCTGCGGGCTGTCGCAGCGGGCCAGTTTCCGACATGGAGAACATAGCTGCCTGCTTTCAGGAAGATAAACGCCATCAAGCCATCGTCAGTGCTGGCCATGTCGACGACGTGGCCTTGCTGGTCGAGGATTTGAAAGGGCACTCCGCTGGGTAGCCCGTGACCGCTGATCGCCAAGCGATAGCGTCCCGTCTTCAGGACTTCGAAGCTGTACTCATCAGATTGATCGTTGGTACGGCTAGAACCGCTGCCTGCGGCGCGGACAATTTCCACGCCAGACTGGAGTTCATCCGGGAACAGCACTCCCAGTGCCTGGGCCGCCGGCGTGGTATCCGTTTGCGAATCATGCGTCCAGATGGTCGGATTGCCTGCGGTTCCTGCCGCCGGCGTGGAGACAGTAAAGTGGACAATGCTGGACGCATTGGCCTCCAGCGGGACGCCCGCAATATTGGCCAGGCCTTCACTGCCATCAATGTGGAGCTGATAGCCTCCCGAAGGCAGCCGGTCGCTGAGTAAAAAGCGGGCTGTAAAGGTCGTCGGGTCGAAAGAGATGAAATGAGGAATGTAGCTGTGGCCCTGTTGATCCGCGATGTAAATGCCAGGGATCGTGTTCTGCGAGGTTTGAAAATTCGAAATATGTGCCAGCTCCGCCACGTTGACGTATCCGTTGAATTGGATATCCAGCGTCGTCGGGGCCGACTGCAAAGTACTTTGATCGGCAATCGAAACGGACACCACTTCCGCTGGGAGAGGATCGAACTCGGCTCGCAAGCTAAGAACGTACCGGCCAGTACTTGTTCCCACTGCGCCACTATGCGACTGATTGGGATCAAAAATGCCGCTGCCTGAGCCCCCTGATTGGTGCTCGGCCGGTGACGGTGTATTGAGTCCACTGGAGACTGCTACGTAGTAATCCCCCGCTACCAGGCCCGAAGTAATGATCGGATCGTTAAATAGCGGATGCTGCAGATTCGTCGACTTGATCGAGTTGAATGACTGATTGTTGCCTGTAACAAGTTCCAATTGTCCTGAGACCGCGTTCATGCGATACAGACTGAGACCCGCATCTAACGGCGACCCCAGCCGACCAGCGAAGACTTCGGCCACGAGGCCGACCGGTGACGTTGTACCAATATGAAAATGGTACAAATCCACATCAGCTCCAGGTCTTTGAGCCGCGGACTGACTGCTGACGTCATAGTAGGCATCGTCACCAATCATTCCGGGAATCTGCAGGAGTCCCGATTCATCAAGCTCTCCCAAGTCGATGGCCGCGGCCGCGATATCATCTCCCAGATCGATCGGCACGTCTGCCGAACTCGCGAGATGCACCTGCAAGGTTATCCGGACGGTCCCCGTGGAATCTTTCAAGACGGCCGTGTAATCGCCTGGCGTTAAAGCCTTGTTCGGCGCGAATTGCAGCTCGGAGATTGTGGAATTGACGTTCGTCCACGCGAGAGGGATCGCATCCCCCCCGGCATCGGTCAAGACGACCGTGGGCGTAAAATTGAGAGTCCCTGCGAAGTCGATTCGGACTTCCACCGGAGAGACATCCACAGACAGGGGAGCTGGATCGCCAACAACAGGATCCGTCAGCGCCTCGGAAGCGAACACCAACGTGTAGTCCCCTGTCTCGCCCGCCACGCCGCTGTCTTCGAGGAACGGATAAAAATAGGAATTTCCCTGACCGCTGATGGCGACGTAGTAAGTTCCCGCAGCGAGGGTTCGCGTGATCGAGGCACCCATGGAGTCCCCAGCGCTGTTTTGTGCCAACAGGCGATAACCACCAGGATTTTGGTGGTCCCCAGGATCGAGGCCCGCACTGTTATAGAGTCCGAGCGTCCCTGACGTGGAATCCAATGTGATCTCTGACGAGGTCAAGAGCGTAAAGCAGTACCAGTCAACGTCGATTCCATTCTGATCGATCGAACCGTCAACGACTGCCGACCCGGTAGATCCCAAGTCCGTTGCCTGATCCAGGGTTTCGTTCGGTTCCGTTTCCGGAACGGCGGCCGGCAAATTGGCAGACATGATCCCCGAGAGCAGATTTCGAATCTCTAAATTCTCAATGCTCAGTATCGGATTTGGCCGTCTCCGTTTGGGAAGTACATGCATAACGAATCCTTACGCTGAAGAATCCTGTCCGTTGACAGGGTTCCCCGATGGTTGCCTGATGATGCTGATTCACGCCACGCTGCGTTGCAAATCTGGTGAGTATGTGAAGTGAAACTGCGGCGAATGTTCCACTCATGAGGGTTTTTCGCTCGTGAGGGAATACCGCACTTGTCACCAAGTAACTGTACTTCGTGGAATTAAAGGCATGGATGCGGGAGATGGGTTTGCGTGGGAATCTGCACCTCCTTTGAGCATTGAGCGGAAAGGTCTCAATATGGCCGAAAGATCAAATGCGCCAAATTTGCTGAGACGACACATCGCATCGAATGTAGTGAGACGATTTCGGACAACTCATATCGGAATTGTCGGCGGCGCGGTTTCTACCGAATTTGTCGCCAGAGGCTCTGATCTAAGTAGATAGGCAGAAATAGCTATGTAGCCGCGTTCGCCAGAACGCGGGCGATTTACCTTGGATTCCCACGCTCTGGTGAGCGTGGCGACAGCACAGATATTTCTGAACGACTACTTAGACAGGGCGATCGATCAGTGTGCCGTGTGTCGTTTCCGGAACGCAAAAAAGTCCAGATTGAGATGGTTTGCACCGTCTCAACCTGGACTTAGAAGGATTCGACATCGCCCCATCACTGGAGCTTATTCGGAGCTGTATTGAAGAAGTGTTAGCGGGTACGAATCGAAACGATCTGTAATGCCGATGGCAGACTCACATTTCCTGCTTCGTCGGTCGCGACAGCCGAAAACTGATAAATACCCTTCGTCAGCTTACGCGACAATTTATAGGACCAACTTCCCGTAGCGTCCGTTTCTGCGGTTCCGATGACCGAGCCATCCTGGTAGATAGCGATCAAGGTGTGCGCCTCAGCAGTGCCAATCAAGTTGATGTTGTTGGGAGTGGCGATTGCGACGGAGATTGTTGGTGCCGCTGGGGCCACAGTATCACTGCCAGCAGGCGCGAATGAGTCTGCAACCTGACCACCGCTGTGGATCGGGCTCCCATTGGCCTTCTGGGTATTGGGCATCGTCAGCTGAGGAGTGCTATCGGCACCGATGTCCAAAGTCAGCCCGTAAGCCCCGGTATTGAAGGCCGAACCAGTCGCACCCTCGACCCTGATGTAATACCAATCATTATTGCTAATTCCCGAGACGGAGAGGGTCAATGTCGAACTGGATGACCCGGTTGCCGTACTGATCACTGTTCCAGCCGAGTTATAGAGTGTGGCCTTGGGAGCGAGCAGGCTCAAACCGGCCGATTGGACCCGGACTGTCAATGTGCTGCCAGCATAATTCGGGATGCTGACTTTGTAATAGTCCACATCAGAACTTGATGTGATGTCCAAATCATCAATGATCGCCCACTTCTTCGCACGCACCAGAGGACCGGTGATGTTGCTGGCATCCGCCCACGTGTTGTTGGTCGAAGGCTTGTCATATTTGTCATTATCGCGTGCGTTGTTACTACTGTAGATGTTGCGAATTCCCGAGATGTCATCGCTGTTCAGGCTCGGCTTGGCGTTCGTGTAAGTGCCGTACATTTCGGCTGCCGAGGTCGAGCTGTGAGCGAGACCCAGGGCGTGGCCGATTTCGTGAACCGCGACGGTAAACAGGTCATAGCCACCAACACCGCCAATGCTCCAGCCAGCCGCCGTATTGAACGCAATGTCTCCCGCAGACGAATATGTATTGTCAGGGGCCGGGTAAAGCGCATCAGCGAGCGTCGAACTCTGGAAGTCAAATCCCCCAATGCGGATGTCACCGATCGTGGTCGAACCTTGCTGGTAGCTTCCCGAACCAATCCCTGCTCCGCTGTCGCTCACCACCAGAAAGTTGATATCAGTCTGAGCGGCCCAAACTTGGGCAGCGCGTACAATCTCCGATTGCCAGCCCGCCAGATCCGGATTGCTGTTGAAAACGGAATTGAGGTTGCTATAGACACCCCCCAGGTTGGTGCCATCAGGCTCAAAGCTGATGGTGATCAACTCGGGGTTCGGCCAGGCATTGCCCGACGCAGCATACAGAACAATTCGAGCTTCCAATTGCTCGATCGAAAACTTGGAGGCGTTCGCCTGCAGGCGACGGGTGTCACCTTTTCGACCGGAAAAGAGATTAGAGAGTAGATTTCGAAGGTGCACGATAAATCTCCAGCATTAACTCGGAATGGCCCGTTCCCAAATTCAACAGCTTGACGAATTCGACATAATAGGCAAACCCGTCAACCTCGGTAAGTCTCAGAGTGTACGGAAGAAGCGCCCGCTGTCAAGCAATTTCACGGGAAATCGAACGATTGCGACAATTGGACGGAACTGCGTGGTCGCGACTATTCTGTCGGTATGGTGAACAATGTCAACGGCCGGTGACTATCCACACAGCCAGTGTGTGATTTGTTCAGAAATCGGCGACATCCAGCGGATTCTTGGGATCGGTCTTTTTACGCGACAGTTGGGAGGGACTATGCCATTTGGCATAAGTCAGCCTCAATTCGCCAATCGTCAAGAGGCGTTGGACCTTGTGTCTTCTTTGACTCGCGTAACTCGCGATGCCGGACAGTCAGGGAGAGAGTGGGAAGAAGTGAACGAGGTGAGAGGGGGCCTGCGGGGTTTCTGGCACAAAAACATTGTTTGGCGTGAGTGGCGCGAGCGTGCGCTGTACTGAACATCTGCCCGACTGGCTCGGTAAAATAATTTTTTCTGGCAAGGTGGAGAAAAAACAAAAAACCTCGCCGGCGGATGGTGCCAGCGAGGTTCGAGTTGTGCGTTTCTGGATTTGTGTCGAAAGATCAACGACTACAGATAGTCGTTGATCAGATTTTCGAGCATCTCCTGCCGGCCACTTTCGTTCGCTGCCGCTTCGCCCTTGTCGAGCATGTACTTCTCCAACTCGACGAATCCCACGTTGCCCGCTTCGATTTTCTGACCAATGCCACTGTCGTAGCTGCGGTAGCGATTCTTGACGAACTTGCTCAGGGCTCCATCGGCCCGGATCGCGGCGGCGATCTTCAGGCCCCGCGCAAACGCATCCATTCCACCGATGTGAGCGTGGAACAGATCCAATGGCTCAAAGCTTTCGCGACGAACCTTGGCGTCGAAGTTCGTGCCTCCGGGGGCCAATCCACCTTGGGCCAGGATGACCAGCATCACTTGCGAGGTCAGGTAGATATCAGTCGGGAACTGATCGGTATCCCATCCAAGCAGCAAGTCGCCAGTATTGGCATCGATACTGCCGAGAGCCCCTTGAATGCGGGCATATTCGAGTTCGTGCATCATCGTGTGACCAGCCAGGGTCGCGTGGTTGGTCTCGATGTTCAGCTTCACCTTATCCTGCAGGCCATTTGCCCGCAGGAAGTTCAAGCAGGCTGCCGCATCGTAATCGTACTGATGCTTAGTTGGTTCCTTGGGCTTGGGTTCGAACAGGAACTGACCTGTGAAACCGATGCTCTGGGCGTAGTCCGCAGCCATGTGCATGAACTTGGCAAGATGATCAATCTCACGCTTCATGTCGGTGTTGTAGAGATTCATGTAGCCTTCGCGGCCACCCCAGAAGACGTAGTTTTCCCCACCGAGCTGATGGGTGATTTCGATGGCTTTCTTCACCTGGGCGGCAGCGAAAGCGAATACATCCGCATTGCAGCTGGTGGCCGCGCCGTGCATGAACCGCGGATTCGAGAAGAGGTTGGCGGTACCCCACAACAGCTTGATGCCGGTCCGCTTCTGCTCTTCTCCCAGCGCCTTGGCGACGGCGTCAAGATTGCGATTACTCTCCTTCAGATTGGCTCCCTCGGGGGCCACGTCACGGTCGTGGAAGCAGTAGTAGGGAGCACCGAGTTTTTCGATAAATTCGAAGGCTGCTCCGACGCGTTTCACGGCGTTCTCGACCGAATCCGAACCATCGTCCCACGGGCGTTGCAAGGTACCCGGGCCGAACGGATCGCTCCCCGTGCCACGGAATGTATGCCAGTAGCACACACTGAACCGCAACCAGTCGGTCATCGTGCGGCCTTCGACAATTTCCGAAGCGTTGTAGTGCCGGAACGCGAGCGGGTTCTTGGTCTTCGGACCTTCAAACGGAATCTTGGGGATGTCTGGAAAGAATGCCATGTCGTATCTCATCGGAAAGAAGTGTGACGTGTTTCACCAATGGGTCACACTTTATCCGACAGAGATATCAGGAACAACAGTCGCGAAACCCGTAGGATAGGCATCCTGCCTGTCAGTTGTCGCCCTTAGCGACAAACCCGAGCTTTCATTCATCCAACGATCGCCAGTTTGATCGCTACAGACTCTTGGTCCACCGTCTTGCCGCTGCGCGATTGACAGGCAGGATGCCTATCCTACGGCCCGATCAGGTGCTGGTGTCGATCTCGCTATATATAGCGGCGTAACCACTTAACCAGTTGATGGCCTGGTGCCGCTCGCGCGCCGCACTGTTGCAACGGTCTATCGAACGAGGGTCTGCATTGCTGATGGCCGCACTGCCGATTGCCAGGTCCTGTTTGATAATTCGGAAGGGAGAAATGTCGAAGCTCCCGAACCAGCAATTCTTTGAGAACTCGACGAAATCCATCGCACCAGGATGAACGCGAAAGTTAACCATCCGCCAGTTGAACGCGAGTAACTGCCTACGGACATGTTCCAGTTCCTCTGGAGTTCTCAGTTCCGGCCGGGCGAGGAGCTCCTGGGTACGCTCGGTGTCATAGATTCCCACAGCTTCTTGTAGTTCCGCAGTCTTGACGAGTTCATCGTAGACGACCAGCGGATACAGCTTCAGTGCCCACGCTAAGACTCCCAAGCCTTCCAATCGCCAGATGGCATTGATCGTCGACTGCTCAGGGACTGCACCGACGGGTATCTGCAGGATCTCCCATTCATCCGGTTCGATTTCGGCTGAGATCCCGGCTTCTTCGATCCAGGCCAGCAGCTCCTGGCGCAGTTCTTCGAGTTCTTCCTGAGGTTCCTCATCGAGCTCCATGAAGGCCCGATTGGTGACCGCCGCAAGAGCCATCGCGCGGCGGAGCACTCGATCCGCCGAGGGCGGTTCTGGCTCGTCTTCCTCTTCGTTTTCAGATTGCCCGTCGCCACTATCGGTTTCGACGATCGGAGGAGCTTGCGGCAAGACTGCCAGAGGATCCGCGTGGCCCCCAGCGCCGATCAGGATCCGACCTGCGGAATCCCGCAATGACGAAGGGGTAAAAATGACTCCATCGATGTGGCTGCAGACTGCCTGCAGCCATGGCAGACGCTCATCCCGGCTATCGATATCGAGATCTTCCTGATTCACCGCAATCGCAAATCGAAAGCGAGAGACAGCATCGAGAATCTGCCCCTTGCGAGGAACTTCGGGAAAGCCGCCGAAATAATTTCGCATCCCCAACACATTGCTTGACCAGTTGGGACCATCGTAATAGTTCGCGTCGTGCGTGAGGGTCAGTGTCAAGCGTTTTCGCAGCAGCTTCTTGGGTCCCAGGACAACTACCTGTTCCCAATCGTCATCGGGACCAGTCAGCTGGACTTCCAGCCCCAATGCACGAATCGCCGAAATCACACCGCGGGGATCGATCCGGCGAGAAAACACATTGATGGGTTCAAACGCCACGTTGGATTCCGCTAGGTGGACTGAGTTCGAAAACTTGCCGCGCGACCGAGTGGAGCGGATCAATCGAGATCGACGTGTTTCGGGAAATCTGGAAACAAATCAGAGCTTCGAATCTCGCCTTGGGCATTGTAGAAGGCCACGTCACCTTCCAAATTGCAAATCCATACTTCTTGGGCGCCTTTCTCAAAGTAGAGCGCCCTCTTGACGGAAAAGCGTTCCGCATCATCAGCGGTCTCTTGAACTTCAACGCACAATTCAGGAGCGATCGAGTAAGTAATTCCTTGGTGCTGACTTCTTAGGAACTCAGGAGACGTCCACGTTGCATCGGCCACTTTGATGCCGTCGGACGTTTCAACTGCGCACCCCGAAATTACCTTGCCTCGCGAATTCATCCTGCTCAGCATTCCCAAAATTGTCCCTTGAACGATGCGAAGCCGATTCGACGCGGGATTCATGACAATTTGCCCGTATCGATTGGTTTCGATCTTGAACGGCAAATCTCGCAAGGATTTATCTGTAAGAACTTCAGACCATTCCACGATGAAACCCAGCTTTCGATGCTGCCCCTTAGAGTATTTGCGTCGGGAACTGCGGAAACAAACGGGAGCGTTCAATCTCACCGTTGGGATCAAAAAAGGCGACATGTCCGCTGAGGTCAGAAATCCAGACTTCGTGAGCGCCTTGCTGAAAATAAAGGACTTTTTTTTCTGTCATTTCGGGTTTGCTGTTGGATGGCGACCGAATTTCGACGCACAGCTCTGGGGCCATTGAATAAGCGATTTGATCACCATGAATCGTCAGAAATGCCGTCGATGCCCACGCGATGTCGGCGACCTTTACGCCTTCCGGAGTTTCCACCGAGCATTCGGAGATTGCTTCGCCATCAGGCTTGGAATAAGTCAGGATCGCACCGATCTTGTTCTGAACGATTCCATGTCGATTGGATGCGGGACTCATGACAATCTGCCCCACACGATCGGTTTCGATCTTAAATGGAAGGTTTTGCAGACGCGGGTTTTCAACGACTTCCGCCCATCGCATCATGTGCACCCTAGTCGAAAATAAGTGATCCATCTCGCGATCACCAAGAATGTCATTCGATATCCCATTTTTATCGGAGAGACATCAACTTCCAAGACCATTCTGGTCGTCTGCCCGATTTGTCTGAATCTTTGATCGCCAATTCGGCGGAGCGAACCACAATGTGGCGACAACTCCCAATCCAAACAGCGTGTATCCGCAGGTGAAAACCCAGGGGGCCGCGTCAAAAAAGATGATGTCGTGCAGCCAGAGGGCGATAAAGTCGCCGTCGTACACCGATTGTCCGGATTTCTTCCGGAACCAGTTTTCCAAGGTTGTCAGCGGGCAAATGATTCCGACCCAGGCCTCGAATACCACGATCGCGATCATGGTGAGATGTACGCCGCGAAACCAGCGGTTGCGGATCCATTGCCAGTGGAACACCATTCCCAGCCAGGTCAGGATTAATCCGAAGACGACGAAAGAGATGTAAAAGACGTGTGTAAATAGAGTTGCATTTGCTGCTGCCTGGTAGAGAAACATCGTACGGCTCCGCAATTGGTTCGAGTGTGATCCACAATCGAGATCCCGGGAAAGCGTCGGATATTCTGCAATGCCCTGTTGTTTTGTGTTTCTCGCCAATAAATCCGAGTCGCCAATTGCGCCCAACGATCTCATCGTGCTTTCAGGTTGGACTTTCACCTCTAAGCCGCTAGAATGAATTTTGACAACCAAGGCTGTCAATAATCATTTTGTCAACAAAGTCAGTGCCCTGAGCCGAAGGGCTCCACGTGAATGTTGACTGGATCTTAGAGCGAGTTGGGTTTCGTCCACATGCCTGCTGGAACTACGAGCGTGACGGAAGATATTTACCAGGAACATATCCTGGACCATTTTGAGTCGCCCTATCATAAGGGGCATTTGGCTCACCCCACCTGTTGCCATCGCGACAAGAATCCCCTCTGCGGCGATGTGATCGAGCTGCAACTGAAGATTGACGCAAATGATTGCGTGTCAGAGGCTTACTTCGATGGAAAGGGCTGTGCGATCAGTCAGGCCGCCGCATCAATCCTCTGTGAGCAGATCGAGGGGAAACCCGTTTCCGAGCTCAAGGATATGCAGGCTCAGCAAATGCTTGACCTGCTGCATGTGCCGCTGACGGCGTCGCGACAAAAATGTGGCCTGCTGGCGTTTAAGGTACTCAAGACGCTGGTTTACGCTCACGAAACCGATGAGCCTCAGGCTTAACCAGTAATCTGTTAATTCCCTCGCTCGAAGCCCGATGTTGGATTCCTATGCGATAGAATCCGTCGGCTGATTGTTTGCTATGGCTACCTCTGTCGGCAAATCCAAATTCGACGTCGCCGCCGTTCGCAGCGACTTCCCAATCCTCAACCAGCCTTTGCCGAACGGTCAAACACTGGTCTATCTGGACACCGGAGCGAGCGCCCAAAAGCCGCTCTGCGTGATCGAAAAACTGACCGAGGTTCTGACCCACTACTATTCCAACACGCATCGCGGCATTCACACGCTCGGTGATTTGGTCACCACTGAGGTCGAAGGTGCCCGCGAGATCGTCCGCGAATTCATTGGCGCTCCGTCCGTCGACGAAATCATCTTCACCGGTGGAACGACAGCGTCGATCAACGCGGTCGCGTATGGCTGGGCTCGCAAGTTTCTCAAGCCGGGCGACGAGGTGTTGCTCAATGTGATGGAACATCACGCGAATTTCGTCCCCTGGCAGCAGGCGGCCATCGCCACGGGTGCGAGACTGCGGTTCATTCCGCTGACTAGCGATGGTCAGCTCGATCTCACCCAACTCGATACCGTCCTGACGGACCGGACGAAATTTGTCGCCGTGACGGGAATGTCCAACGTCCTGGGAACGATCAATCCCATTCGGGAACTCGCGGCGAAAGCTCGCGCCAAGGGTGCACTGATCCTGGTGGACGGAGCCCAGAGTGTGCCGCACGGGCCGGTTAACGTACGAGATCTCGGGATCGATTTTCTCGTCTTCTCGGGCCACAAGATCTATGGACCCTCGGGGATCGGCATCCTGTGGGGCAAGTCGAAACTACTGGAAGCGATGGACCCATTCCAGTTCGGCGGCAACATGATCCGCGAAGTTTTTCTCGAAACCAGCACGTGGTCCGATCTCCCGGGCAAGTTCGAAGCAGGAACTATTCCGATTGCCGAAGCGGTTGCTCTGGGAATGGCGATCAAATACGTCCAGCAGTTCGATCCGCAGGCCGTGCATGCTCATGAAATGGAATTGACGGCCAAGGCCTTCCAACTTCTCCATGAGATTCCCGGTGTCACGATTTACGGTCCGGGACTGGAACACCGCGGTTCCATCGTCAGCTTCACGGTGGAAGGAGTCCATCCGCACGACCTCGCGGATCTCTTCAACAATCGCGGAGTTGCCATTCGGGCCGGACACCATTGCACGATGCCCTTGCACGAGCATCTCAATGAGGCCGCGACCGCTCGGGCCAGCTTCGGGCTGTACAATACGCTCGAAGAAGTTGACGCTCTCGCTGATGCCATTTTGTATGCGAAGAAGGTCTTTCGCCGCTGATTGACCGTTGCGGACAGGCCCGCTAATTCCCGTCGCCGACTCCCCAGCGAAAACGTTGGTTCACAATCTCCGAGAGCAGACCGCTGAGACTGTTGGACGTGAGCAAGAGCTTGTCTAGCAGTTGGATGGCTTCCTGAACTGGTGCCAGTCCCGAGGCGTCGCCGTAGTAGAAAACCAGCTTATTCACGTCGATCAGCTTGGCAGCCAGAATCTGCAATAGAGCCATCAAGACTCGGTTCCCGCCGAACGCGCCGCAGCCCCAGTGTCCCGTGTGAATCTGGATTTCTGTCACGGCAGGCTGCAATCGTTCGGACTCGATGCCTGCAGCGGAAAATCCCGTAACGGCGGTTTGCAGCGTGTATAAGATCTGATCGCGAGTGTACTCTCCGGAATTGTCTGGCAGAGCTGCGATGGCCAGGATGTTTGAAATGGTGGGCGGAACAATCGCTCGCGTCGCCTTTCGCACCGCTTCCTCGGGAGCGCTCGAGAACCGATTTCCGTACAGACCGGACGGCCGGTTCGCTGCAGCATTGGGTTCGGTGGCGACCGCACAGCGGCGTTCCACGCCCGTCACCAAGGCCGGAGTCGGCAGCTTGTTTTCCACTGTCAACGGTGCGATGTCTGACTTTGACAAGGCTTCGCGAACTGCGCCCAAGGCGGGGTGCTCGGTGACCTGCGTTTCGTCCTGGGCAAACAATCGCCCTGAGTAATATCCAAACAGTTGCGGGTCGGCAAAATTGAGATACCAGGCGACCGTGGTCTGCGGCGACGTGACAGGTTGATATGCAAAGAACCCGGGACGCGGCTCAATCTGGGTCCGAAAATCTGCAGAATTGAAAGGATCTTTAAGCGGGCGTGGTCTCCATCTCGTGAATCCGATCGTTCCCGCATGGCGCGCCCGTGGCGGACAGGAAATACTGGCCACGAGCTGCTTGTTGGCATCTCGCCAAATCGGGGGATCTGCCGCCATCAATTCCTGAGCATTGAACTCCACACGGCAGAACGGTGCCAACATGGGATCGCGCATGATTGAAGTCTTTTCAGCGGGAGATGACGCATTCTCGTTACCGGAAAGCGTCAGTGTATATTCAAGCAGTATACACCCGCAACCACTCCAGCAGCTTCATTTTTACCTCCGGCGGAATCGAGTGCCCCCGATGATGATTCAGCAACCCCAGACGGGCCGGCTCACCATACAGGCGATAGGCCGGCAGTGCGGCCGCGACATACGGCCACGAGCGATCTCCGTCGGCAGCTCCGTTGCCCGCTTCGCCTGCCAGGATCAGGAAGGGTCGCGGGGCGATCAGAGCCAGGAGTTGATGATGATTCAACTGAAAGTCGGCGGCAGTAATTCCCGAACCCAGGTACCAGGGATCTTTCCAGTTCGTGGAAGCAAACCCGATTCCCCCTTCGCTGGCGACGGCCGTTCTGATCCGCTCATCAAATGCCGCTACGTAAAACGCTTCCTTGGACCCCAATGAGTGTCCTACGGCGCCGATACGTTGCGGATCGACATCCGGCAGCGAAACCAGCACATCGACCGCACGTTGCGCATCGAACAGCATCTTGTGCATGCCGAGTGTCTCCGGATGCCGTTGCTTGAACCGGGCGACGGTAGACTTCACGTCGATCGTGTGCTGGGGAGTTTCCCAGAGATAGCACCTGGGGCAGAACACCACATGGCCATCGCGACACAACTGTAACCCCAGTTGATGTTCTTCAAGTCCATCAACACCAGAGATTTCTTCGATGTTCTTCTTGGATGTTTGATGCAACGCGATGATGCCCGACCGTTTGCCCGTGGTCTTGGCGGTCGGTCGCAGCAGATAGCCTTCGACAGGCTCATCGGCTTCCGCCAGGTAGCGAACCAGTTGCCGCACGCAGCCGTCAGGGCGATCCTCCTTCAAGACTTCCAACTTCACAGGCGGCCTTTCGGTGGGCATGGGGCCCAGGAATTTCAACCAGGCCTCGCGGATTTTCTTGCGTGCCTGTTCCCACTGCTCACGAGTCGTAATTGGCTGTTGCTGATCATTGACCAGTATTGGAGCGAGAGGTCGCTCAGGAGTGGGAATGTTCTGTGGGGGCCGTTGAACATCCGCCAGCCAGGCGACATCACGAGGAATGTCCGCGAGAGAAAACTGAGGCCACAGGGCCGTCGTACAAGCACCCGTAGACCAGGCTAGAAATTCGCGACGTTGCATGAGAGTCTCCGAATTAGAGGCGGCCTTGTTTCACGACAAGGTAGCAAATCGCTGGCCTCGGAGACAGCTTGTGTGCGAATTACAAAGAGTTTTTAGCCACGGATGGACACGGATGAAACACGGATTGGGTCAGCGTTTGTCGGCGCCTGATTCTGATCGCCAACAATCGGTTAAATGCCTGATAGGATCATTTTGTCTGTCTTTATCCGTGTTTCATCTGTGTCCGTCCGTGGCTAAAAAAATTGTAATTTCATCCCAGCAACCGACTGATCGGCTTGCCTGACGAATACGCCATCGGCCGGCCAATCGGTGTCATGACTTCCTTGTTGTATTCGATGCCGAACAGCTTCAAGATTGTCGCATAGAGGTCGGGTACAAGAATCGGATCGCTGGGCTCGGTCTTCGCGGATTCGGGATCAGTCTGGCCGATCACCATTCCACTTTTCAGGCCGCCGCCGCCGATGACACACGAGAATCCCGTGGGCCAGTGGTCTCGGCCTTGGAGCGGATTGATTTGTGGGGTCCGGCCGAATTCACCGATGCACAAGACGACGGTGCTCTGCAAGAGATCTCGCTGACGCAGGTCGTTCATCAGGGCCGCAAATGCCGGGTCCAGAATTGCCGCATTCGAGCGATGCGATTCCATGTTTCGCGCATGGCTGTCCCAACCATTCAAGGTGACCTCAACGGAACGAACACCCTCCTCAACGAGCCTCCGGGCCACCAGGCATCCGCGGCCAAACTGCGAGTCACCATAGGCCTTACGGGTCGACTCTGATTCGTTTTGAATCTTAAAGGCCTTCAGTTGCTCAGAACTCATCATTTGCAGGGCGCGCTTGATGGCATCTGAGTGCAGGGTTTTCTTGGCTTGAGCTTGTCTGCCCGCTTGAAAGGCATTTTCCAGAACACTCAGATTTTCCAGCCGCCGAGCCTGGCTTTTTTTGTCTCGGAACGACTGCATGTTGTGCAAATCATAACCGGGGTTGTAGACCTTAAACGCATCGTGCTCGGCCCCTAGAAATCCTCCCCAACTGGGCCATTGGGAGTCACCCAATGCGATGTGTCGCGGGATCTCTACTCCAGCCAGCGGCAATTCGGTTTCCAGGATCGCGCCGAGTGTTGGATGGCGGAGCGTGGGATCGGGTCGATAGCCCGTTTTCACCATGTAAGTTCCGCGCTCGTGGTCACCCTCTTTCGTAACGAGCGACCGTACGACATTCAGGTCCTGAATCTGCTCAGCCATCAGCGGATAGAGATCAGCGATTTCCAAGCCCTTGGTTTTGGTCTTAATCGCTGTGACCTCACCACCGAACTTCGTTCCGGGATGAGGATCCCACGTCTCCAGTTGGCTGGGCCCGCCCGCCATCCACAGGATGATCAGCGATTTGACTCGTTCAGAACCACGTTTTTGAGCCGCCCGCAGATCCATTGGGGGCAGGGCGAACGACAGCCCCCAGGCGGCTGCCAGGCTGAGGACATCGCGGCGATTGATTTCGTTTAGCATGATGGCTCGCTCCGCCGTAGCCCGACTCTCTGAGTCGGAGCTTCTCTTCATTGACACCCGACTCGGAGAGTCGGGCTACGTGCTAGTGATTCCAGGAAAACTCCAGCGAATTACACAGGCTCCAGAACATGTCTTCGACGACGTTTGACCGTTCACCCTTATGTTCCGCCTGCAGTTGCTTGGTGAAATGTGCAATTTCTGGAGCCGTTGGCCTGCGCGTCAAGGCGACGAGATAGGCCGTCTCAATGCACGTGGCATCATTGGGGGACATGCTGGAAATGCGTCCGGGTGAGTTCACCGCACTGGCTTCCGTCAAGTCGCGGATCAGTTCGCTGTTCATCCGCAGCAGGGCTTGCGGAATCGTTCCAGGCTGCTCGGTCAGTTCGTTCTCGCCGAGGTCGCCGTATTCTTTCACGAAGTCATTTTCGCGGAAGAACCGAATCGTGCGAAATAGCAGGTGTGAGTTTTGATCGATGGTGGCGAGTGTTGAGGCCTGTAAGATCGATCCAATGATCTGTTCCGGACGCAAACGAATCAGCGGAAAGACCGCCCATTGCGCCTTCAATTCTTCGACCTGATTTTCGTCCGCAGTCGGATGAATCGAATCGAGACGATACGGTTTGGAGGCGGCGATGACTTGAATCAGTCTTCGTAAATCATAATCGTGCTGCCGGAAGTCGGCTCCCAGGATGTCGAGGAGATCGGTCTTGCCTTCTGGCGGATCGGACAGTCCGTCCACCGGATCGAAGTATCCCTTGCCAAACATCAGACCCCAAATGCGGTTTGCGGTGGCTCGTTCAAACCGTCGATTGGCAGGATGCGTGATCCACACCGCGAGTTGCTCGCGACGCGATCCGGTTTTGGGCAACCATTCGGGGTGGAAGGGGACCGACGGCGTGATAATCTCCTGGGCCTTGGTCTTACGGTTTTCGACCTTGTAGTCGACATTCGAAAAGTCTTGAATGCCGACGGGTGAGGTATTCACTTGCCCGAAATACGCGGCCAGGCCCTGGAAATCGGCTTGTTTCCAGTGATCGAAGGGATGGTCATGGCACTGGGCACAGTCGATACGCTGTCCTAAAAATGCCCGCACGCTACGGCCAGCCAGCTTGTTCTCGTCGACGTCGTCGTTGGCGAACGCACTGGAAATGAAATTGGTCGCCGGCACACTGGTCCACAGACCGACATCGGCAATCATGTGCCGGACGAGCTGGTCGTAAGGGGTGCGCAGCTGCAGATTCTCACGCAACCAGTTCGTGAATCGATCGCGACGAAAGATCAGGAACTGGCCACCTTCGGTTCCGACCAGGCTCCGAGCGAGCCGTTCTGAAAAATAGTAGCCGAACCGCGAATCATTCAGGATTCGCTGCGTCCAACGCTCCAGGCGCTGCGGCTGCTGGTCGGCTTCAAACTGCCGCAATTCTTCCAGCGAGGGGATCGTTCCCAGCAACGCCAATGACAGCCGCCGATAGATTTGCAGTTCCGGAGCACGGTCCGCGGGTTGTAAGTTTTGCTCAGCCCAGGCGGCCTCAAAGAATTTGTCGACTTGCGCGACAGTTTCGGGCAGGTCTGGTACCGCCTCCAGTTCGGGCGTCTGATTCGATTGACGAGGGGCCGTCCGGGTGGCGCCGATCACCAGCAACATCACCCCCAGGGCAACGGCAATCGGCAGCCAGCGGATGCGTTTGGGCATAGTTCAAACCGAAGTTAAAGAACATCCCGGGTGAGCCGGGCGGCACTCGCTTTGACTCTTGGACAAATCAGCCGCTGGGCGCTAGCCCACGGTTCGGTCAACAATCGACTCGAAATTCCAGCCGAACCGGACGCTAACGCGTGCCGGCTGATTGGGTCGCATTGAAATTGCCAACCTGGTGGAAATTCCGCATTTCTTCGTGACCTTTGTGGCCTTCTGTTCCAATCTTGTTTTTAACAGAAGGTCACAAAGGTCACGAAGGAGTACAAGTTCAATCGGTGACTGCCTCGCAATTTCCGGCAGCCCGTTTAAGTATTACCTGAACTTATTACCGACGGAGGCCGCGGCCCGTTTCAAATCTGTCTTGTTCGGAAAAGAATCCCGCCCGAGTGATTCCCGAAACGCGTGGCAATCCTCTACGGTATCATATCGTACGGATCTTTCTGCACAGCCTCGTTTTTGCTGCTCACGAGCCGTTTCATGGCCGAATTTGACGACCGAAGCTATCCCATTGTGTTCCCTCAACAGCGGGGCGGGGCGACACTACCGCCAGTGCCGCAGGAAGTTACGGACGCCGAGTTGTCATCCGATGAACTGCTGGACGCGGCTGTTCCGTCAGAGTCGGCCGAACTCGCTGTAGTTCCATCTTTAGTTGATCAACTGGTCGCGAAGGCCCAATGCCCGCATCCAATCTGGCACCCCATCCGGTTTGTGGGTTGGGCCGTGTCGATGGTGTTCGGGATCGTGACGATGGTCCTCACGCTGGCGATCCTCGCCGTGATTCCGATTGTGAACTTCATCGCCCTCGGGTATTTGCTCGATGTCGAAGGTCGAGTGGCTCGGTCGGGAAAATTTCGAGATGCCTTCCCGCTGTTACCGTTGGCCCCGCGGATCGGGTCGATGGTCATCGGCATTTGGATTTTCCTGCTTCCCTTGCGATTGCTGGCCTGGACGGCAGCGGACGCCCGGCTGATCAGTCCCGGTTCGGCGGCGGACCATGGGTGGCATTTCGTGCTGAACCTGGCGATGGTGCTGGTCACGATCCACATTTGCCTGGCGTTGGCTCGCGGGGGCCGATTTTCGACGTTCTTCCGTCCGCTGAAGAATCTCCGGTGGTTCATGACGCAACGTCGCGACCCCGCCTACTGGGATCGAGCCGAGCAGACCGTCTGGGAATTTCTGTCGCGGATCCGTCGAACGCATTTTTTCTGGCTGGGTGTGAAGGGCTGGGTAGGAGCGTTTCTCTGGTTGGTCATTCCGACCGCGATCTTTGCCGCCGCGAATAAGCCCAACGGTGGTGCGGCGCTGGTTTCGATCGTGGGAGGCATTCTGCTATGCCTTGTGTTTGCCTGGGTCCCATTCCTGCAAGCTAGGTATGCCGCGGAAGGACGCCTGTCGGCGTTTAAGGAACTCCGCACGATTCGCGAACTCTATCGCCGAGCCCCCGTGTGTCTGTCGCTGGCGGCCATCCTGACCTACGCGTTGTCGTTACCGTTATTCCTGGCAACGATCTTCTTGCCGCCACAAGACGCCCTGTGGATGGTAACCCCGATCTTCATTGTCAGCATTTTCCCCGCTCGCGTTTTCACCGGCTGGGCCTATCATCAAGCGGTCCAGCGGACTCAACGAGCCTGGTTCAGCCTGCGCGTGCTGATGGGGCTGGTACTGATGCCGACCCTGATGATTTACACGTTCATCTTGTTCTTCACGCAATTCATCGGCGCGAGTGGCAAGCTGGTACTTTTTCAGCATCACGCCTTGTTGTTGCCCCGGCCGTTTTGATGGACTTACGCCCCGACGCGTGTCTTCAATTCTGCCGTCGTGTGTTCCTGAAGCAGTTTCAGGTTCGCATCAAAGTAATCCTGATTGAAGCCTTGCCAGGCTTTGATTTCTCGCCCTTTGGCGGTGACCAGCCAGATTTCGTACGGGCCCCCCAGCGACGGGATCAGGTAGTCGAAGACCCAGCTCAAAACGAGCTGCAACGGACCGAACATGATGTAGGTCCATATTCCCGCTTGAGATGTGCCGTAGGTGGTTTCGATACTGCCCACGGTCGCCAGCTTGCACTTCTGCAGCGGGAAGGGAATGAACGCAAAGTGAAAGCGGGTTTCGAATCGCGTCTCGATGATTTTCGAGATCCGATAGGTCCCGGTGAAGATCAATGGCATGGTGCAGGACAGGATCCGGGCCCACCATTCCATCCCCGGAATGATGAGCAGCGGCACCAGCATGACGACCAGGATGATAATTCGCGTAGAGAGTTTTGTCGGTGGGGTCAGTTCTCGAAACATCGGCGGTGAAGTCCTCGGTGGGCTGGCAGGGAGTTTGAACCCTGCGCTATTCGCGACTCCAATTGTGGGAGAATTCCAGAATATCTCACGCAAAGGCGCCAAGACGCAATGTTCCGAACGTTCAACCGAGCGAAACATTCTCTGCTTGGCGCCTTTGCGTGAGGATTATTCCTAAAGATCGTCTAACAAGATGCCCCTTGAACATAAGAGTGTGAACCACGAATCACACCAATGACACGAATCGAATTCCTGAAAACTTCCTACGAACGAACAGTGAACCGTCTTCCAAATTCGTGTCATTCGAATGATTCGTGGTTAAAAATATTCCCTCGCCCGCTGAATAAACGATAAGCCACGAGCTCCAGGTTTTGATATACGTTCTAAAGTCAATACTCACAAACCTTGGGGATTCTCTCTGATCTGATCCGTAACGGAATCGTGTCTCGTCGGGATCACGGAAAATTCCTCGGGCGTCGCCCTTGGTCGAGATTCTGCGATCGACTAACTTGAGACCACCTGGGCAGCCAGCTTAACGCTGCTCGCCTTCGATTTGCCAGTTTTCCGCCTGGAAAAGTTCGCTCAATGCTGCCTAAGTCTCTTTCCCGCCGTCGCCTGTGGTACGCCACCAAATGGTTACTGCTGACGACTGTCTTGGCGGCCGTCCTAGTGCAAGGCTTGAAGTTGGGGCGGCAGGTTGACTGGGCCCATATCACCATCCGCCCCGGCTGGCTGTTGCTGTCCACCGTGTTATATGTCGTCGGGTGGTTACCGGCCGTCTGGTTTTGGCGCGAACTGTTGCGCGAAGTCGCCGGGCCCATCTCGTGGTTCGAAGTCACCAAGGCCTACTTTTGCGGGCATCTCGGAAAATATGTCCCGGGCAAAGCGGGCGTCATTTTTATCCGTGCCGGCATGTTACAGGCCCACGGAGTCCCCTTCGTCCCCGGAGCACTCTCGGCCGGCTACGAGACCCTGGCGTCGATGGCCGCGGGTGCGGCGGTCGGTGCGGCGCTCCTGCCGTTTGCCGTTCCGCCACAGACGCTGAAAAAAGTTCTGGCTTGGTTGCCGGGTGGAGTGGTGCGTCCCGAGGTGATTTCTATTCTGGTGCTGATTGCCTGCCTCTGTGGCGTCCGAGTCATGTCGCATCTCTTCCATCGCATCTTGAAGAAAATGGTTCCGGTGGGCGGTGGCGGGGTGACCGAACAGTGCTGGTTGCGGCAACCCACGTTCCTGGCGTTCTCACTCCTGATTGTCGGCTGGTGGATTCATGGCCTGAGCATGGGCTGCACCGTGCAGGCCCTCTCGCCTGATCCCGTCAGCTGGAGCGACTGGCCCCGCTGGACGGCGGCGACGTCCTTATCCATTGTGCTGGGGTTTGCAGCCTTGTTCTCGCCGGGGGGGCTCGGTGTTCGCGAGTGGGTATTGATGGAAGTTCTCGAACCGGAACTCGGCCCGCTGGCCCTGGTCGCGACAGTGCTGTCGCGGTTTATCTGGCTGGTCGGAGAATGCGGCGCGGCGGGAATTTTGTATTATTGGCCAACGGGCCGGAAAGAGAATTCTTCCCGGCCGCCTGATTGATGTGCTCAGTTGATGAGCGGAATGGCGCTGGCCACCGGTTCTTCATTGCGACGTTGAACCGCAAGACCGGCGGCTAGCGCCGTGCCGCTCACGAGTCTGGCTGACATTTTTGAGAAACAGGGAGCAAATATGACGACTTCGGGCCCACTTTCTTTGTACGAGCGTCTCGGAGGCATCTATGCCATCGCTGCGGTGGTCGACGATTTTGTCGAGCGGATCATGGTGGATCCCCGTTTGAACGCGAATCCGTTGGTCGACGAGGCGCACCACAAAGTGCCTAAAGCCGGTTTCAAATACCTGGTGACAGAAATGGTCGGCTGGGCGACTGGTGGGCCGCAGAAATATACGGGAAAGTCGATGCGGGAATCGCACGAGCATCTCAAGATTACAGCGGGAGAATGGAAATCCTTCATGGAAGATTTCCGGACGACACTCGACAAATTTCAGGTGCCGGCCGCGGAACAGGGGGAGTTGTTCGCCATTGTGGAGAGTACTTATGCGGACATCGTTTTGGGGTAATGTAGCCTGACTCTCCAGAGTCGGGCGCAGGTTGCGTGTAGCCGCTGTCGCCAGACTGCGGGGTGTGTGTCCGCAATCGCCCGCATTTTGGCAAATGCGGCTACCGGTGCAATCCAGCTACAGAGGATTTGAAAAGATGTCTCGAGCAGATGATCTCGCCTTGGTTCGTGAATACACGAAGAATGAAGGTCTGGTCAAACATATGCTGGCGGTTGAGGCTGCGATGCGGGCCTACGCTCGTCACTATGGGGCCGACGAAGAGAAGTGGGGGACGGTCGGCCTGCTGCCTGATTTCGATTCTGAACGCTGGCCGAATCCTCCTGATCATCCGCTGCAGGGCTCAAAAATCCTGGCTGAAAAGGGGTATCCTGACGATGTCATCTATGCCATCAAGTCGCACGCCGATTACCTGACCGATTGTCCGCGAGTGTCCTTGCTGGATAAGGTTTTGTACGCGTGTGATGAATTGTCAGGATTCATCACCGCGTGTGCGCTGGTGCGACCCGGGCGTCTCGAAGGTTTGACGGCGAAGAGTGTCCGGAAGAAGTTGAAACAGTTGTCGTTCGCGGCGAATGTGCACCGCGAAGACGTGATTAACGGGGCGGCTGATTTGGGAGTCGATCTGGATCAGCACATTGACTTCGTGATTGCGGCGCTGCAGAAATCGGCGGATGAGCTGGGTTTGCAACCGGTTGCGGGAGAACCAGAAACTGCAGGATAACCAATTTCGGCTCAGATTATTCCGATTCTCAGACAATACCACGGCCTGAGTTGTTCTAATAGATCCATGGAGAGATTGCAGACGCACCTCGTTTACGTCCCCCAATTTCTCTGATTCGACCCGAGAGATCAGGATTTCCCGAAGGGCAACTCTGTGTTTGGCTCCACGATTCCGCTGAAGACCCTGTCGTTCATGTGCCGATCCATGGCCACCATGCTGCAATCGGGTGTGCCGATTGTGAAGGTCGTAGAGACGGTTGCTCGGAATGTTCAGGGCCCGGCTTGTCAGCGACGGATGCGCGCGGTCGTCGAAAAACTGAAGATGGGCGACGATGTGCGGTCGGCGTTCGCATCCCAAGAAGGCTATTTCCCGGACTTGTTCATCGACATGGTCGCGGTCGCTGATGAGACGGGGTCGCTGCCGGAAGTGTTGAAAAGCCTGGCCGACCATTACGAGAATTTGCTCCGCCTGCGGCGCGATTTTATCGGTCAGATTGCCTTGCCGATCCTGCAGTTGATTGCCGCCATTTTCATTATCACGTTCGTGATCTTTATCTTAGGAGCGATCGCGGAATCGCGAGGTGGGACCCCCATTGATGTGTTTGGCTGGGGGTTGACCGGTTCCAAGGGGGCGGCGATCTTTTTCTTCGGATCCTTCGGGACTTTTTTCCTGATCTATCTGGCTTATTTGTTCGCGGTTCGCGGATTTCGACAAGAGCGCACGCTGCACACGATTTTCCTGAAAGTGCCCGTACTGGGGCAGTGCATGCGGGCGTTCGCCATCGCTCGGTTTTCGTGGGCATTTGCGTTGACTCAACAAGCGGGCATGCGGATCGTCCCGAGCCTGGAAGCCAGCCTGAAGGCGACCGCCAACTATGCCTTCATTGGTGCGACACCCCGTATGTGCGCGCTGATTAAACAGGGTGAAGATCTCTCGACCGTCATCAACGATTCCGGCTTGTTTACCACGGAATTCGAACAGATGGTCAGCGTAGCCGAGACCTCCGGCACGGTTCCCGAAACTCTGCAGCATCTGAGCCCGCAATTCGAAGATAGCGCACGGCGCAGTCTGCGGGCCCTGGCGATGGCGTTTGGGTGGGTGGTGTGGGCCTTGGTCGCGGCATTCATCATTTTTGCGATCTTCAGCCTGGCGAGTTTCTACATCGGCATGCTGAATGACGCGGCGAAGGGGATCTAGTCAACGACTATCTTTGCCGAACTCGCCCCTCGCCCGCTACACTGCCGCATTGCGCCACTTTCGTCTTGGTTATTCGCTCAGGATTTTCCGTTGTCACATTTTCGTTTTGAATTGCTGGCCACCGATGGGGCCTCCCGGTTGGGGCGTTGGCATACTCCGCATGGGATTGTCGAGACTCCGGCGTTCATGCCCGTGGGGACTTTGGCCTCGGTGAAGGGGCTGACTCCGGATCAACTGCGGGCTGCCGGGGCGCAGATGGTGTTGTCGAATACGTATCACCTCGCTCTGCGGCCCGGTTCGGAAGTTGTCGCCGAGATGGGTGGCCTGCATCAGTTCATGGGTTGGAATGGGCCCATCCTGACCGACAGTGGGGGGTTTCAGGTCTTCAGTCTGGCCAAATTGTCCAAGCTGACCGATCAGCAAGTGGTGTTTCGGTCACACCTGGATGGCAGCCTGCTCGAGTTGTCCCCCGAACGGGCCATGTTGATTCAGGAACAGCTCGGGGCTGATTGCATCATGTGCCTGGATGAATGCCCTCCGGCAGACGCCCCTCTGGATCGCATCCGCTCGGCCGTCGATCGAACAACTGCCTGGGCCAAGCGTTGTCGTGATTCCCATGTTCGCGACGACCAGGCCTTGTTTGGCATCGTCCAGGGGGGCGTCGATCAGGGAATGCGTGAACGTTCGGCGGCCGGATTGTTGCCGTTAGAATTTCCCGGATATGCCATCGGCGGCCTGAGTGTCGGGGAATCACCCGAACAGATGTATCAGACGCTCGACTTCAGCACGGCCTTGCTGCCCGTCGAAAAGCCGCGGTATCTCATGGGAGTCGGACGCCCACAGGATTTGGTCGAAGCCGTCTTCCGTGGAATTGACCTGTTTGACTGCGTTCTGCCGACCCGCAATGGTCGCAATGCGATGGCATTTACCAGCCAGGGACCGGTGCGAATCCGCAATCACAAATACCAGCGAGACGGCGGGCCACTCGACCCGGATTGCAGTTGCACCGTGTGCCAAACCTGGTCGCGGGCTTACTTACGGCATTTGTTCATGGCGAAAGAGATGCTGGGGCCCATTCTGCTGTCACTCCACAACATCGCATTCTATCAGAACTTGGTGCGTGACATGCGGTTGGCGGTGCAAGAGGGGCGGATGGCGGAGTTTCGGGCGGTTCGGCTTGCCCAATGGGAAACCGCCAACTAAGATGACCCCTTGCAAAATTGGGGCCAAGATCTCCAGCTTATCAGCGCCCTGCCGGAATTCGCGGCAGCGCAAAATAGTCGGAAGTCACTGGCTGGTGCGGGGTAACGTGTTCTGACACGGTTCTGCACTGGCAGTCGAGGCCTGTGATCGACCCTGTCCGTGTCTTGCGCAACTCACTCAAGTTGGCATTCATCGGGAGGGGAAGTCTTTTTTATCGCGAATTAAATAGAGTTTATCGCGAATTAGAGGTCGTAAGTGTGGAAGCGAGCGGTTGGATTAACCGTCTTCGATTCCGAAAGGCGTAAGCGATGATGTCGTGGTTGGGTATGATGGTCATCTTGGCAGCGGACGCACCTCCAGCGGCCGATCAGGGATTCTCCCAGATGCTGCAGATGGCTCCGTTTATTTTGATCGCGGTCATGTTCTTTGTTGTTGTCTGGCTGCCCAATTCGAAAGACCAGAAGAAGAAGCGGGCGCAGTTGGCACAGATGAAGAAGAATGATCGCGTCTATACCTCGTCGGGGATCATTGGCACGATTTCCAATATCTCGGCGGATGGGAAAGAAGTGACCTTAAAGGTTGATGATAATGCCAAAATTCGCGTGTTCCGGCGGGCCATCGAGGGCTTCTATGCCGATTCCACCAATCCGGAAACATCGCCTCCGGCCTAGCCTGCTCGCACAGCAGGCTGTTGCCGTTTCAGAATCATGTGTCGACCAGCACTTCCGCGAGACATGCCGACAATCGATCGCGTGTTCTCCCCGGTGCAGTTGACGTCTCATACAACTTGATCGTCGCCTAGGGCCGTTTCCTGGTAAGGAACAGAATTACATGGATCCGATTACGTTGAAGTTGCTGTTGTTTGTCCTCGTGATCGTCGTGTCGTTTGGAGGGGGCTACTTGATTGCCAACCTCCTGCGACTGCGTGATCTGAGCGTCAAGCTCGGAGTTGTGTTGTTCACGATCGGACTGGCTCTCAGCCCGTTCCTGAACACGGTGATCGTCGACAAGAAGCCGGCGATCGAAACCTTGTCGTTCGGCATCGACCTCGCCGGCGGTACGAACCTGGTTTACGAACTGAACGGTCAGCCCAAGGACTCCGGGACTGTCGGTCGCATGGTGGGAGCCATTCGCCGTCGTGTCGACCCGACTGGTACTCAGGAACTGGCGATCCGACAGGTCGGCAAGAATCAAATTGAAATCATTATCCCCAAGGCCACACCCGAAGAGGTGAAGGCCATCAAGTCGGCGATTACCTCGGTCGGTAAGCTGGAATTCGCGATTCTCGCGACGCGATTGAATGATTCGCACAAGAGCTTGATCACCCGGGCGATGCTGGTGAAAGATGATCTGCGTGATAATGGCCGCGTGATCGCCGGCTGGCGGCCTGTCGCTCCCTTGACGGTGCTTCAACCTGACGGCACCACGAAGGAAGTTCCCAGTCACGAATTGGATTCCGAAGCGCTGCCGGGCAATGCTGAGATCGTGTTACGACAAATCAAGGGCCAGCCCGATGGTTTTCAGGAAGTCCTGTGTGTGTTCGAGCGTGATCCCAAACGGCGCGTGACGGGCGAATACCTGCAACGTGCGACGCCATCCATGGACGATCGGGGCAGCCCCTGTGTGCATTTCTCCTTGAATGCCGTGGGTGGAACCCGCTTCCGTGCATTGACGTCAGCCCACACGCCCATGGCGAACGGCAAGGAATACAAGCTGGCTGTATTGCTGGACGACAAAGTTCAGACGGCCCCCAATATTCGTGAAGCCATCGGCGGTGAAGGCCAGATTACCGGACGCTACACCAGTGCCGAAGTCGAACGCATCGTCAATATTCTGAATGCCGGTGCCTTGGAAGTCCCGCTGAAGAAGGACCCGATCAGCGAGAACTCGATCAGCCCATTGCTGGGTGTGGACGTGCAGCGCAAGGGCTTTACTGCCTTGTTCCTGTCCACGGCCGGCGTGCTGGTGTTCATGCTGATTTACTACATGTGGCTGGGATTTGTCGCCAACGTCTGCTTGATGATGAACCTGTTGCTGCTGATGGGCAGTATGGCCTTCATCGACGCGACGTTCACCCTGCCTGGTCTGGCCGGTATCGTGTTGACGATGGGTATGGCCGTCGATGCGAACGTGCTGATTTACGAACGTATGCGTGAAGAAATGGAACGCGGTTCCAGCATGCGGATGGCCATTCAGAACGGCTTCGGAAAGGCGTTCTCCTCAATTTTTGACTCCAACATCACCACACTGCTGACCGCCGTGATTCTGTACCTGATTGGTACCGATCAAGTGAAGGGTTTTGCAGTGACCCTGTTCGTCGGTTTGGCGATCAGTATGTATACGGCTCTGACCGTCAACCGCTTGATGCTCGAGATTATCGAACGCAAACGCTGGTTGCCGAAATTTAAGATGCTCAGCTTGTTCGGCACGACCCACGTCGACTTCGTGTCGAAGCAGACGATCTGCGCCATCGGTTCACTGGCACTGATTGGTGCCGGGTTGCTGACGTTCGCGATGCGCGGACAGACGAATTACGACATCGACTTCAATGGTGGCACGATGATCACCATGCGGTTTAATGAAAAACAGACCTCCGACGATATCCGTGATCAACTGACGAAAGCCTTCCAGTCCGATATTTCGCTCGAACAATTGTCGAGTGCGGATGCGTCTCGCGACGGAACAACATTCCGGATGCGAACGACGAATCAGGATCAGGACCAGGTTGTCAAAGTGATCAGCGACACGTTCGGTGACAAGCTGGTCAAGATTCACCTGAAGCCGGGTGAATTGCAAGTAATTCCCGAGACCAAGCCGGCGGTAAAGGCTGCCGAGAAGCCGGATGCTCCCGATGCGAAGCCGGTGGTCGAGGAAGAGATCGATCCGTTTGCAGGCGGACATCAGGTGGAATTGGTGTTCACGGCTCCGACACGTCTTGATACGGCTTCGCGATATACTCGGGAAGAGTTGGCGAAGATCAAGAAGGCCGATTCCAAGACCGAATTGAAGTATGGCACCGAAGACCAAACCAAGACTCTGGTGTCAGTCTCCAGTTTGGAACCGGTCGAAGCGGGCAAGCCAGTTGGCGAAGTCAAGCAAGTCTTGTTGAAGCTCACCAAGGATGTCTCGGCTGAAGATGCCAAGACTGTCGTAGCTGCCATTACCAAGACTTTGGACAACACTCCAGTATTTGACGAAGTGAATAACTTCGAAAGCCAGGTGGCGGGTGACACCAAGCAATCGGCGATTCTGGCCATGTTGGCCAGTCTGGTGATGATTGTGGCCTATATCTGGTTCCGGTTTGAAAACATTTACTTCGGCCTGGCAGCCGTGCTGGCTCTGGTGCATGACGTGCTGGCTACGCTGGGTATGGTTTGTATGGCGGCCGCGATCAGCAACACAACGGTCGCGGAATTACTGCTGATTTCGGACTTCAAGATCAATCTGACGATGATTGCCGCCTTCTTGACGATCGTCGGTTATTCATTGAACGACACGATCGTGATCTTCGACCGTCTCCGTGAAATCCGCGGCAAGAATCCGCTGTTTACCAGAGAAATGGTCAATCAGGCTGTCAACGAATGCTTGTCGCGTACCATTCTGACCGCGGGTACTGTGTTTATCACCGTGGCCATTCTTTACATTCTGGGTGGCGAGGGTATTCACGGATTCGCCTATGCGATGCTGATCGGTACGATCGTCGGTTGCTACAGTACGATCTACGTAGCCAGCCCGGCCGTGTTGTGGTTGATGGAACGCGAGCAGCGAGCGAACAAGCCGCGAATTGCTCCCAAGCGTGAACCGGCCAAAGTTGGCAATTAGTTTGTTGACCGAATTGTTGATTTGACAGACATTAGCTCAGCCCGGTTGCTTCCTAGCAGCCGGGCTGTTTTCGTGTGCGGATCGACCAGGGTTGGATTACTCCGTGCAGGATATTTCGACGTCACGGGAGGGTGAGGCTCCTGCCGAACCGCACAGTCTTGCGGGGTCCGATTGACGTTTGCGGTTCGGCAGGAGCCGCACCCTTCCCTCCCCTCGAACGGCGATTCCCGTCGCAATTCCGAGAGAAAACCTTCGCTGGGTCGTGTCTACGAATTTTGGAAATTGGCCACCTCGACGCTAAGTTTCCAGAAACACGTCCCGCGGCCAATTTCGAAAATTCGTACTCGCGACACCTGAACTGGCCTTGCTTGAGATCCCGGTGGGCGGCATTCTCGGTATAGGCGTTAATGTTGGTATTTTGAGCGAAGCACTCAAGCCTAGGTGTCGTGTGTTTCCAAAAATCACCTTCTCACGGATTTCTTGACCTACAGTTTTTACAGATAGAAGGCACACTTTGTCGTGAGCCCAATCAACGAAGCTGCGGTGCAAGGAGAGCAAACCGTGATAGCCCCATCGAAGCCCCGTGTGCTGGTCGTCGATGACGATCAGGATATCCGCGAATCTCTCGAACTGATTTTGACCGATCTTGGCTATGACGTCATTCTGGCAAAAGATGGCACTGCCGGGATGGCTCGAGCAGAACGGGACGCACCCGATCTCGTCATCTGCGACTTGATGATTCCACACCGATCGGGAATCGCCGTTTTGGATAGCCTGAAGGCGCGTACGGTTCGCCGGCTGCCCGTGATCATGATGTCCGGGAGCAACGAAGTGCGTCACCGCGAAATGGCCGAAGCACGCGGCGCTGATGGTTGGCTGCATAAGCCGTTCGACGTTCCCCATTTTTTGCGGGTCGTCGAAAAGCTGCTCCCGGTTGGCGAAGCTATCGTCGAAGCCAAAGTGTAGTGGGCACGGTCGTCTGAAATCAATCTGCTTACGGCACCTTGCGTGGCGTGAACTTCTTCGGCAGCGGGTACCCCAAGGTATCCTGATTCGGCTTAAAGCCCCCCTGGTTCACATCCACGAACATGGGATTGGAAACCGCCACAGGCCTGACGTTGCCGTGTGTGGGGCCCATGACTTTGCTGAGCGTCGAATTCTCTCCAGCCGCCACCACGATGACGTGACCATCCTGCGGCAGCGTCAATTCCAATCTCTGATCGAACTTCACCGAGCCTTCTTTGGTGAAGCGTTCGGGATGTTTCTCGCGGGTGAAATCGAGTGAATCGACCAACTGGCCATTCACCAGCACGAAGACATGATCAATGTCGAACCAGTTGGGAGTCTGCACTCGGACGAGCAGTTGCAGCTTGCCCGACGTGGCCAGTAAATCCTGGCCGGCCGTGATGGAATCGGTCTTCCCCGCCTCGTTCAGCTTGACCTCGAGAAACGGTCCGTTGGACATGATGACCCTCCCCTGTGTGGTCGCCGCGACGATGTCCAACGGCCTGACCTCGGGCGGGTTGTCCGTTGAGCTCTGCACCCAGTTCCGCAGCCATCCGGTGCCATGAAAATTGTCATGGGCGTCTGAGTTCACCACGCCCGGTAAGCGCTGCCCCTGGTTCAGCAACTGCAGCCAGCCGAACATCGTATTGTTGAATTCCATCCCGTTGCGCTGGGTCTGTGGCGTTCGCTTTAAGATGCAGTCGACCGGGTGAACTTCCAGCGCCCCGATGTGCGGTCGCATGCGGTCAAAGCCGATATCAGCCTGACCGTCACCGTCCTTGTCGTAGAACATCCAACCCAGGTCCGGATGATTGACCTGCACCAGTTTCTCACTGTGCTTGTCCCACAGCGCCAACCGCTCAATCTGGGTAGCGGGGTCGGTATCCGGCAGCGGGGCTCCACCATCCTGCGCATAGGGCCGCCGCACCATGGGGAAGGCGTTCTGGTGATTCAACGGTAGTGGCTGCCCGGTCAGCTCGATTCCTGACACCGTGCCGACAAACTTTCCGACTCCCAGCTCCGCAATGACCGGATCATAGGTATCGATGCGGTTGTGTTCGGTGCAGGGGACGAACTCCAGGTGCTCGCAGACGTGATTCAACACCCGGCCGACCTGGCTGGCCGTATTGTCGCCGGATGGGGAACTGTGGCTATGAAAATCTGCGCTGATCCAACCCAGCGTAGAAACAGTCCGTTTGAGTCGACCGGTCAACTCCGCAGTCTTTCCAGCTTCGATCGTCAATGTCGTGAAGATGGCGTCGAATTCCGGGCCATGACTGATCGTGACGTTGTACTGACCCGCTGGCAGGGTCTGCTCGAAGGTCCCCAGCGGGGCGTAGCGGAGGTTCTGCACACCGTAGGCGGCGGTCGCGGGGCCGAAGTCAGGTTGAGGCGTTCCTGTCTGAGCCAGAAACTCCACCTTGCACGGCACCGGTTGTCCCTCGGCATCCGTGATCTTCGCCACCACTTTCCCGGGACGATAATTGGAGACCCGCAGTTCCTGAGTCGTGTCGCTGGTTTTATCCTGCCGGTACTTCAGATCGCGAGCAATCTCCACACCCTGGGCCTGTACCGAGACCAGGTATTCACCCGGGGGCAGGGCGGTCGCCAGAAATCCCTTGTCGTCGGTCCAACCGCTGCCATAGAGCATGTCCCCCTTCCGGAAGGTGACCTCGGCCTGCTGTACACCTCCATATTCGCCGACGATGCGAATCTGCACGCGAGGGACCGTCTCCCCACGCATTTCGGCGGCACGGGACTGGGCTTCGAGCAGATCCTGGCCGACAAACAGCCAACGTGTGAATTCAAACTCGCCACCGGGCAGCAACGTGACTTTGTCATCACCGTTGACTTGATATTTGATCGTTGACGTCTTCGCATCGCTATTCATCTCCATTGGCACCCCCGCGCAGTCGATCACATAAGCCTGCTTCCAGAAGCGGTCATGTGCCCAGAAGGTCGAGCTTTTGCCGTTGGGTGACTTCACCAGTAATTCCTTACCGGAATCGATTCGCAGATCATCAACCAGCGGGACGACGATCGGCTTGGCACCGGGATTGGTGAACTTTGTGGAGACCGTCAGAAACGGCTCATCGTTCTCGAGTTGATAGGTGACAGTTATGGCAGGCTGTCCCTCCGTCGCTGCGGCTTGTAGCTGCACGGACACCGATTTTGCCGTCGTCTGAGATTGTGATTCCAGATCGAGCGGCATCTGTTGCGGCCCGGTGATCTGCCATTCGCGAAAAGCAAACTGCCGTTGCCCGGGATAGTAGGCACTCAGTTGATCGCTGGGCGCTTCGCGCGTGGTGAAATCAATCAGGGCACCGGCGATCTGCTTGACCGTCATATTGGCATTGCGCGTCGGCAGCGGCTGAGCAATCACTGCCGTCACATAGGAGTTCCGCATCACGATGTCGCCGACGATCGCATCGACCTCTTTGCCTTCGGGCGCGAACTGCTTCCAGTTTTCCGCAGTCAGCCGAGCCACCTCGACGGGCGCCGTGTTGTCCTGAGCCTGTCCCCAGACCACCAAGCCAATCACAGCCACCGTGCAGCCAGCAATCAGTTTTTTCCTGCGAATCATGCTCAGTTCCTCGTATTGGGTGGCGGCTCTGTTGAGTCGTCCAGATGTTGATGAAGTGTGCCCGCATCATATCCGGATGTGATCGTCGAATCGAACCTCGGGATCGATCAACATCGTTTTTTCATGATCAGTTTGTTATTGCGGTTGATGGGAGGGCGAGGCTCCCGCCGAGCCGCAAAGTCTACTGAGAATCGAAAGTCCAAGCGGTTCGGCGGGAGCCTCACACTCCCATCGACCGAATTCGATCGAAACCTACCATACAGTGGAATTCGCGGCAGGGGCTGGCCATCATATGCGGAACCATTCCGTTAACGGTCCGAAGCCCGTCTGATGAATACGCTCGATTATCACCAGGAGTCATCCATGCTGCGCCGCGCAATGTTGACCATTTCGTTTATCCTCGTGATGGGAACCGTTCCCACTTGGGCGGCGGGCCCCGAACCGACTCCGTTGTATCCCGACAAGGTTCCTGGGGCGACTGGTACGGAAGAGCCCGACCGTCCCTCGGTGCGAATTCATCTGCCGCCGAAAGACAAAGCCAATGGGGCGGCCGTCGT
>JAQGHS010001045.1 GCA_028291605.1 Planctomycetaceae bacterium
ACAGGTTTGATGACCAGGTTGGCGATTGGTTCGCCGGTTAGCTTGGCAACTCCCCAGGCACATCCGAATTTCAGCATGGTATACTCGCTACCCGGTTCGAACTGTTTGCGCAGTTGCGGCAGGACACTCTTGGCCTGCATGCGGCCCAGGCTGATAGCACAACTGGCACCGACCTCATCGGTATCAGGGGCGTCTAGTTTCTCAGAGAGACTCGCGACGACATTCTGTTGCGGGTCGTTCTCATAAATCTTGCCCAAGGCCCAGATGGCTCGTATCCGGAGTGCGTGGATCCACAGTGTGTCCAATCGAATATCGGGTGGGCAAATGCGTAGTGGCGGCGTCGGCAGATACATGATCAGCAGGGACTCGGCGGCACGATGTCGCATTAACCCCAGGGCTTCCAGCAGATGTTCCTGCTGGCGATACATGGCGGCGATGGCGTCCATATCATAGGTCGCATTGAGAGGCAGCGGAATCATGCTTTTCTCGGTGTCGGCCTTCACCTTCTCGAAAATCGGCTGAGCCGTCGCCGGGACCAGCAGGCGTCGCAGGGCCCAGGCAGCGGTGATCGAAACATCGGCGTCGGCATGGTGCAAGAGTTGCAGCAGGCGATCGGCAGCCGGCTTGTGATCGATCCCGCCCAGCACCAATGCGGCCTGCTCCAAACCTCTGGGAGCATCGCTGGCCAGCACCTTCATTGCGGTTTCACGCACTGCGGCATTCAGTGTGTCGATTTTCGCCAGCTCAATTAACGCGACCTGCGCGGTGGTTCTCACTTGCGGATGGACATCGTCGAGCAACACGCCCAAATGACCAATCGCGGCGACAGTTTTCTGTCCTTGAAAGATCTCAGCCGCAAGGATCCGCACGTTTCCATCTGCATTAATGAGAATCTGTCCATTGATCGGTTCAACCAGCAACGGGTTGAGCTCGAGCAGTCGTCGCAGTGCGATGGCATCGACGGCCGGCTCGGGGTCGACTGCCAGTTGCAACAGCAGTTGCTCGGCAGCGGCACCCTGATGTCGTATTAGAAGGGTTGCCGCGACCAGATGATCGACCCGATTCGCCACAGGATCCCCCGCCGCCAATTGCCGGGCGTCCTCTTCCGATTTCTCCGCTTTCAGTTGTCCCAGGATGCGGGCCGCTGACAGGCGAACATCCGGTCCCAACTGTTTGTTGAGGGCCAGCTCCCGCAATCGGGGCACTGCAGTTTTGAACTCAGCAGTTCCGAGACATTGAATCGTTAATAACAGAGGCCGCGATCGTGTTGCGGGATCATCCAATCGTTTCAGCCACACGGCATTCATCGGCCCATGCTTCCAGCGAGCGAGCGCCGGTTCGATCAATTGGGCGACATCCCAGGAATCGGCCAGAGCATGCTTCATCAAGACGTCGGCCGTCTGGCGAGCATCCAGCGCGATCAAAGCCCGGGCAGCAGCCAGTTTTACAATGGGGTTGGCCTTGGGAGCCTCCAATTCCGCTACCAGGCGCGGTGCGGTGTCTTCCAGATTGGCCATCCCACTCTGCTTGGCGACGGCGATGGTATCGGCTGCCTTCCGCTTGAGATCGATCTCAGGGCGTGCCAACGCTTCCAGCCACAGCGTCTTGAGACGTGGTGGGAACCCAGGCACCGTCGGACTGGTGGCAAATGCCGGATCGGTTGGGTAGACCGTATCGGCTTCAATGGCATCCAGGGAATGCGTAAATCCAAACACGAACAAAGCGACGATTGTTGTCATCCAGCCTGCCGCGGTGAAATCAATTGCAGGGATCTGTTTCATAATCTGCGTCAACTCTTACATGAGATCGTTAAAGCATCGGCCCGATGGGAGGGCGAGGCTCCTGCCGAGCCGCTTGGTCTTTCGAACCCGCCAGACTAAGCGGCTCGGCAGGAGCCTCGCCCTCCCATCAGCCGGAACGCGCTATCGTCCGGTTCGCGTTTAATGTCAGACTGATTGCTATTCCGAACCGTGGGCTACCGCCCAGCGGCTGATTGTCTCGAAAACATTTCATTGCGGCCGGGTTAACCGCCAGGTCTGTGCACACAACACAACCAGGCAGGCGACCGAGGCCCCTCCGGTTAACCACCAACTTATGGGGACGATGTGATACTGCGCGAACCCCGGTGCATCCATCACGGTCAATGCGGCGGCGAGTGGATCCAGCATGAGCATGGTTTCGACGGTACCGTGGCCGAATGTCGTGTCGCGTCCCATCCAGAACAATAACGGTCCACTGCAGATGATCAGCAGCAGGGTATAGGCAGTCACGGTTGCCGGGGCCGTGCGTTTGAACAAGCTGCTCACTGCAGCACTTAAGAGGAGCGCAAAGATGGCAGTCAGCCCCAGGCTGAACAGGACGTAGGAAATCTGCTGCGACAACGACGGCTTGATGTAAATCATGACGACATAGCCGGGCAGCGTGGCCACCAGGATCAAGGCCAGCGTCCAAACAACACTGAGCAATTTTCCGATGACAATCTGCCAGGTCGACAGGGGCGTCATCTGCAGCAAGGCCCAACCGCCACTTTCTCGCTCACCGCTGATCAAGCCGGCTGCCAGGCTGGGGGTGATCAGCACAATCAGGCTGACCTGTAGAATGACCATGATGCCGCCGATGGTCTCGACACCCCAGTCCAGCGTACCCGCCGTTGATGTGTAAGTCAGACCAAGCGACGCCATCGCACAGACCGCTACGAGACGCAGCATCCATTGCGAACTGCCGAAGCGACGACAGCGAAATTCCTTCACCATCACCGGGTTCGTAAAGCGGCCGATCGAACTCTTGCGGCGTTGGGGATCGACCAGGAATATCAGGCGGCGAATCAGTTGTTGACCGGTACTGCGATCGTCGGTGATGATGCCCTGAGGTCGCGGGCGATCAAATACTAATGGTTGCAGACGCGCGATCGTCGCCAGCATCAAACCAGCCGTTGAGGCGAGCGACAAGATGACGAACCGCTCAGGATTTCCCGGTACCGAGATCAATCCATGTGAGCTGGCATCGCCATGGCCCAGCAACTCCATGACGGCCGCAATTGGTGAAAACGATTGCAGCCACATGGCCACCGTGACGATCGCTCCCCAGTCTTTGCCCTGCAAGAATTGATACGGTCCTAGTGTTAATACAGACAGGCCGAGAATTGCTCCATAAGTGACCCGCAGCGCGGCATCAGGAGTATTCGCCGAGCTGCTGACATACAGTCCCAGGGCCGTGTATTGCAGAATGAGAATGGCGAGGATTCCGTATAACGCCAGCACTTGATTCCACAACGACAGTCCGCCCATTGCATAGCACGCGGCTGCCGCGGGGATGCTCATAATGAGCGGCAACAGCACGAACGCCAGCACGCCAGTCAGCTTGCCGAAGTAGATCGACCAGGGGCTGAGCGGTGAATTCAACAATAGCGCCAGTGTGCCGCGATTCTTTTCACGGACAATCGTCGTGGCCGGGAAAGCCGGCACCAGCAGAATCAGTGTCGCCAGCAGACCGTAACCGAACAGAGCGAACACTTCTTGCGCCTGAGCCCCAGACAGGTCAACCTTGGCGTCGGTCGGCCAACGGAGCGCCACGAGCAGCGTAAACAGGCACGCTGGCACGGCCTGCATGAGCAGCGCCTTGCGCGTGCAGAGCATACCGACCAGTTCCCGTTGAATGATCGGGTTATTCACTTGCGTGTGCCCCCCGCTGTTCCGCCAGCCACCAGCGTCTCCGCGGACCGGGGATCTGTGGCTTGAGTAATCGACAGGAAGGTGTCTTCCAGATCGGCCTGCAGTTCCCGGAATTGACTCACCCCCAGGTTGGCTTCAATCAGCCGGGCCAGCAACGTCGCCAGTTCCTGTTCCGACTTCTTGGTCGGGAAACGGACGATCGATTCGGCGGGTGAGGTTTCCACAAGGACTCCCGGTTCGACCAGTTTGCGGATCAGTTCCGCAGCCTGTTCGATGCGCTCTGGTGACGTCAACTGGACTTCGATCGTCCGTTGTTGACTGACCTTCCGCATGATCTCTTCCAGCGTGCCGAAGGCCCGCAGCTTGCCGTGCGTCATGATGGCGACATGATCACAAATGCGGGAGAGCTCGGGCAGAATGTGGCTGGTGACGATCAGCGTTTTTCCCATTTCCGACAGCCGCAGCAGAATCAGCCGCATGTCGATGCGGGCCTGGGGATCGAGCCCGTTGGCCGGTTCATCCAGGACCAGCACGGGTGGATCGTGCAACAGCGTGCGCGCGATGCCGACACGTTGCTTCATACCGTGGCTGAGGCCCTCCACGAAGCGATCCTTCATGTAGGTCGCACCCGTGATCTCCATGACTTCATCAATCCGCTTGATGCGTGCGGAACGGGCGATTCCGAAAGCGGCACCGAAGAAATCGAGATACTCGCGGACCCGCATATTGTCGTACGAGCCGAACGTATCGGGCATGTATCCGACCAGCCGTTTGACCTTTTTCGAGTCCCGCACGCAGTCGGCTCCGGCGATCGAGGCCGTGCCACTGGTCGGTCGAGCTTGCCCTACGAGGATCTTGATCGTCGTGGTCTTGCCGGCACCGTTGGGACCGATGAATCCCAGGATGTGGCCTCGTTCCAGGGTCAACGACAATTGATCCAGTGCGGTGAAGTCACCGTATTTCTTCGTCAATTGATTGGTCACGACGACCGCGTCTTGAGCCATGCGATGAGTTCCTATGCAAAAGCCCGAATTCTGGCGAATTCGGCTACGACTTCATTCCCGAATCTGGGACCTACTCAGCAACCCCGGTCACTTCCAACTGCACACTTTCGATCTTCCAGACAGGGAACCTGGAAGTATCACCGACAGTCCCTCTAACCCCTTCCCGCGCCTCGCCCTCAGCAGTCCCCACATCCAGGTTCAGCAGAAAGGTTCCCTGGGCATCGATGGCCAAAGAATCGGTCTTATCGATGTCGAGTTGGACCGTCCCAATCGGACTCTTACGGGTGGCCAGCGAAATCTGTCCGGCGCCGCGGGGGGCGGCGATCGACAATGTTCGACCGGGGGCATCAATGGCGATCTTCAAACGGGCTTGTTTCAGTTTTAACGGCAACACTTCCCGAGGCAGCTTGAACCGTAACGTGGTGGTCGAAGCCGTGTTGAGTGCGGCGATCCAGCGTTTTTCGCGATTCAAATAAGCCCCGGAATTTCCCCCCGATTCGTAAGTCACACACGGAGCCGGAATCACAAATGCCGTGCCAGGCGCGGGATGTTCAAATTTCAGAGGGATGGCCAGCAGCGCCGATCCGACACGTTGCGTGTCTGGTGGCAGCGTGAATTGCGTATCGTATGGTGCTGCCCAGACCAGCAATTTCGGCTCTGTGGGATAGTTGCGAATGGGCTCCTTGTTCAGGACCGGCTGCTCATCTTCCAGTTTGGCATTCGCCTGTGATCCGGGGACTTCCAGCATCTTCTTATAAACGGCGCGACGACGACGACGCTCATCACTCAGCAGGGTCCCCCCGATGAATTCACCGGCGGACAGGACATCGGCGGGGCCGGCAGAAAATTTTTCACCGGCTTCCAGCTTCACCGCCAGGATTGGCTGACCAGGCATTACGACCAGGGCGTCTGACAAATTCTGAAACGGACCCGCATCCAAAGTTCCCACCAATCCCGTAGGACCAAAGGTGGCGCGGGCCGAAATCGGCTTGGCGAGCTTACCCGAATAACTGAAGGGAGCCGTTCGCATTCCGGAGGGGAGCGTCAGGTTCTCCCAATGCCAGGCCGCGAGATCGGTCCACACAAGTCGCCGGGTTTTTCCCTCTTGCCCAGACATATCGGGCAGGAACACGCCGCCGTTTTCGGCACCCAGGGGACTGGATGTGGCTGACTGTTGATAGAGGGCCATGAGCCCGCTCAACTGCACATCGTCTGCATCCTGCGAGACCTCGGCCAACTGAGCGACCGCGATGGTTGACGGGACCGCGCTGCGCGACCAATATCCCAACAGCACGAGCACCGTGGCGGCACCGACAGCGGCCAGCGGCCCCAGCCATCCCAGGTGCGGCAGCATGTCCCGATAGGCCAGCCACGATCCGATGGCGATCAATGCGGTACAGAATATTCCAAGAACTAGCATCACGAGGCCGCGGCCGACGATGCGATACCCGATCTGCTCCGACACAAAGCTCTGGAAGTCGACCGGCTTTAAGGCGGGTGGCGCTGTGGGCTGGCCGATTAGCTCGAAGGCGAGTTCCGTCAAGAGTTCATTGGCAATGTAACGCGAGTCCCGCTGGATATCGTTCGGTTTGGAATCTTTTGGCCCACGCAGGCGGATCCAGGCCCGGGGCCCAACCGTCGTGCAGAGGACTCGGCCCCGTCCGACGGAAAAGAAGAACGAAGCGGGCCACCCATTGAGCGTGTGCAGGATTGAGCCTTGCGTAGTCAAGACTCGAGCAAAATCGACTGGATCCTCAAATTCCTGCGTCAAACCTTCTGGACCCGCACCGCCGGTGATCGAGCTTTTTATCGTAAATTTCGTCAACCCGACATGATCGACCGGTTGATAAGTGAAGCTGTCCCCGAGCACGGCCTGAACCGTTTCTGGAGCAAGCTGATCGAGCATGAGCCAGAGCTTCCCGCCGTTGTGGAGCCACTCGCGGACCGCTGACAACCCCGCACTGTCCTGGGCCAGCCGATCGCTCATCAGGACGAGATGGTCGAGTCCCTGCAGACTTTGCTGATTGGCAGGCGCAAAGTCGCCGACGAACGTGGAGATGCGCCGCGTGAGATTACGACTGAGCCGCATGGCCATCACGGTATCGCCGCCCAACTCATCCCCGAGATCATC
>JAQGHS010001048.1 GCA_028291605.1 Planctomycetaceae bacterium
GCCGCGCTCGCTGGGATACATTCCGCAGACTGCCTGGAACCAGTACCGGCCGGATTGGATTATTACTCACGATCAGGCGCGAGATCCGCAATTCCCGAAGGAGGCCCAGATCATGGGGGGCACTTACGAATTGGATGGCGTGTTCCCATATGCTGGCCCGGTGGGCTGGCACTGGGCAACGTACAGATTGAGATTGCCTTGAAAGTCGTTGATCGCTCCGCGATCGAAACGCCTTCGCAGGACAAAGTCTCAATTGGCATTGCCACTTCGAACATGATTTCAGCCGTCTACTGCGATCGCGTTTCGATCGCGGAGCGATCAACGACTTTCAATTCCCCTCATGTTGCCGGCGTTCGATCAACTGCTGCAGCTCTTTGACCCGGCTGAGATCCACCCCTTCCGGCGAGGTTTGCAGCAACCAGTTGGTGTCGATCAAGGCCTCATCCAGCATTCCTAGTTCGAAGCGGAAGACAGCTCTCAACCAGCGCTGTGGAGCTGCGGTGGGATCCAGTTCGACTAATGTTTCGATGTACCGCAACATCGCGGGAGCGTCTTCCGAATCGCGTGCCAGCCCCAGCAAGTTCTGCACAATTCGCGAGACAATCTTCTTCTTGGTGACGGCACCGAGTTCCGTTTCCTGCAATGGCCGGTCGGTGTTCTTCTTCACCAGCTCTTCGGCATCCACGCGAGTCAGGATCTTGCCAGCCTCGAACACGTCAATGAACTGCCGAGGTTCGGTCGGCGGAAGCTGCTCGACAACAAAATGGCTGGGTAGTCCAATTCCCACCACGTCGAGCCCAATCCGTCGGGCCAATTCCAAATAGAGGACCGACAAGGTAATCGGCAAACCTTCGCGGTCATCGAGTACCTCGTTGATGTAACTGTTGGACTTGTTGTAGTAATCCCCACGGCTGCCGTGGAAACCGTTGTCTTCGAACAGGAACTTGTTCAACGCGACACGTTTCACTTCTGGCGTGGCGTCCTTGGGAATGAGCTCTGTCAGTTGTCGACTCAGACGTTCCAACTGCTGTAGCGACGAATTCATGTCGAGTTCATCATTGTCCATCCAGGCGATCAACAAAACCGCGCGGAAGAGATCGATTTCGTCCTCTTTCCGTTGCATCAGTTGCACGAGTTCCGATCGCCCGCGTTGTTCATGCACGACATTAGCCAACCGCTTGAGCTGCAGAGCTTGCAGTTCCAATCGTCGTGCCTGCTGACGGAGCACGCTCACAGCGGTGTCGCCCCGCGGCACCAATTCCTGGACCACCTTGGGAGCCAATCCACCCGTCGGTGAGATATCCGCCACAAGCTTGCGAATGACGTCCGCCTCAGCCGGGTCCGGTGTAATTCGAGGCAGATCTTTTCCCGCCTTGAAACCTTTGAATTCAGCGGTCGTCTCACGGAATTTTGCCAACCCGAATTTGCCGCCAGTCAGGCGAGTGTCCGTTGATTCGAACACCTTTTCGTCGTTCACAAAGCAGATCATGCGGTCCTTCTCGACGCGGACCTTCAGCAAGTTCCATTCGCCTTTGCGATATGCGGGACTGGGTTTTTCCTGGATGACATTCCAGGAAAACACGTCGGGACCATCGAAGCGGCTGATTTTCAATTTGCCGGCACTCGGATAAAAGCCATAGTGCAGATCGCCGCCATCAGAATGGAAGACCAGCCCCGCAGCCCCCGATTCGTCGCCCAGCTTGACCTGCGTCTGAATTTCGTACGGAATCTCGGGCACAGGCAGCTCCGATAGGCACAGCGATCGTCCTCCGAAGCCACTTCCCAGACCATCTACCGTGATTCGCCCCGACCGTTGACGCCAACGGGCACCGAATAGCGGAGTCCACTCCTTGGAATCCAAAGTCCCAATCGTCAACCAGCGATCCATGGAGACGGGATTCGGCTTGTCGAGCAGCGGTTTCAAGGCATTCACCATCACCGCAAAACCGAGATTGTTGGTCACTAGTGATTTCATCGTAATGATGCCCCGGACCCGGCCCTGCAGATCGAGCAACGGGCCGCCGCTGTTACCCGGTTCGATGGGCATGGCCAGTTGGATCATGTTGCGGCCTTCGATCTCGCGCGTTCCCGAGACCACGCCGCTCACGATGCTGTGCTTCAAACCATGGGGATTGCCAATCGCGACGACTCCCTGCCCCTGCTTCAAAGTGGACGCATCGCCGAGTTCCAGCACCGGCAGATTTTTGAGATCGACTTTGATAATTGCCAAGTCGGCAGCGCGTTGCGTCGCGTGAATGCTGGTGACAGGAACTTGTTTGCCATCATTGAACTGGACCGAAATCGGACGTCCTTCGCCGATCACGTGGGCGTTGGTGGCGATGAGTCCGTCTTCCGAAATGATAAATCCAGAACCGATTCCCTGTTGCTTGCCATCACGCCCCGAGACCGAAATGACGACGACCGACTTGCGAGCCGTTTCCGCGAGTTGCTCGACGGATTTGTCCAGCGGCATGTCTGGAGCCTGCTCGGCAGCCGGTTTTTCTGAGGCTTCCAACCGCAGGCCGACAGAGCCTATTCCAACGCCAATGGCGATCGTGGCAATCAGGCTCATCCAACGCGGCGTAGTGCTCGGCATGCTCAGCCTCTTCCTATCCAAGGCAGACATTGTTCTTGCTGGAATATCGAACTAGAGACTACGTCAGGAGTAACAACGCATCAAAAGTCCGCTATTCAAGTCTATTCATTACCGGCAACAAGGGCTATCCCGGAACAGCGGATTCGTAGCAGAACTCGCCAAGAGTTCTGGCCGTATCAAGGGATAGTCCCCGTAGTCCTTTCGACTCCGGCTACGCACGCCGCCCCCAACGCTGGCAAGTACATCAGCCGATACTTATGATTGCGTCAGACTCGTTCGCTGATCACCCAACCGAGAGACAGATCCATGCGCCTTCCAGTGCTTGCTAGACTTTGGTTCGCCACGATCGGCTCATTTTTTCTCTTACTCACTTCGCTCAGTGCCGCGGATCCATTGCCCGGATCGGAAGGCCAGGGGAAGCAAGGGGCGGTCAGCGCCGGTGGTGCTGAAGCCGTCGCTGCCGGGTTGGAAATCCTCAAACAAGGTGGCAATGCGGCTGACTCCGCCGCCGCGACAATCCTAGCCCTGAGTGTCACCGATGCCGGAGGATTTTGTTTTGGCGGCGAAGTGCCGATCCTGATCTACGATGCCCGCCGCCAAGTCGTCGAAGTGTTGTGCGGCCAGGGTGTCGCCCCGCGCCTCGCAACTCAGGAGTACTTCGCAAAAAAAGGTGGAATTCCGGGTACCGGAGTCGAATCAGCTGCAGTTCCGGCAGCTTTCGACGCGGTTCTGACGCTACTTGATCGTTATGGAACTCTGCGGCTGGCGGATGTGTCGGTTCCGACTCTCCGATTGTTGGATCGCGCCAAAGTCGCCTGGCACCCGTTACTGGCTAGTTCATTGCGACGATTGATTGAAGCCGAAAGCCACAGTGGCGGTGACCGCAGTCGAGGACTCCGCCTGGCCGCTGACTACTTCTATCGCGGACCGCTCGGTAAGGAACTCGCACAGTGGTCTGAGAAAAATGGGGGGTTGATTCGCGCTGAGGATCTCGCTACGCATGTCACCCGCGTTGAAGACCCCTTGCACATCGCTTACCGGGGCCACGAGGTCTATAAGTGCGGAGTCTGGACGCAGGGAGCGTATTTGCTGCAGACGTTAGGAATGCTGGAGGGATTTGATCTCGCCAAGCTGGGACATAATCAGCCCGAGACCATCCACGTCGTGCTGGAAGCGATGAAGCTCGCGCTGGCCGACCGCGATACGTATTACGCGGACCCGCTTTTCGTGGATGTGCCGATCGATTTGATGCTGTCGTCGTCGTACGCCAATCTTCGCCGTCCGTTGATTGATTTGAAACAGGCATCGTTTGTGCAGCGTCCCGGAGACCCCCGCCGCAGTCAGGCTCTGCTCTCAGAGAAGGAAACACGCGCAGGCTTAGCGGGACCGGTTCACGACACCACTACTTGTGTCACCGCCGATCACTGGGGCAATGTGGTCGTCGCCACTCCCAGTGGTTGGAGCGGCGTGCAGGCGGGTGAAACGGGCATCTGGCTGGGGACTCGCTTACAGAGCTTCAACATCTGGCCCGGACATCCCAACTGCATCGCCCCCGGCAAACGGCCGCGTATCACGTTGACGCCGACCTTGGTTCTTAAAGAGGGCAAACCAGTCCTGGGAGTCAGCGTGGCAGGGGGCGACGGCCAGGACCAGGCGGGAATTCAGGCAGTCCTCAATCATATCGATTTCGGACTCAAGGCCGGCGAGTCGATGAAAGCCGTCCGCTTCGGCACCAATCATCATCTCGGCTCCTTCCGCCAGACGCCGCCCCAACTGGGCAGTCTGCTGATCCATTCCGATGCCCCACCAGCGACGATTACGGCCCTGGAAAAACTCGGCCACAAGGTCCATCCATCGGGAGCATTGTGGGCTCCCAGTATGATCCGGATCGAACCGAACGGCAGTTTCGATGCAGCAGGTGATGCGCGATCCGGCCGTCACGCCGGGGCGTATTGATAGTCGTTGATCGCTCCGCGATCAAACGCGGGCGCAGAACCAGGTTTGAAAAAGATTCGAGTTCATCCGTACTTCCGGCTCGGAATTACGAAGAGGTAAGATCCCAGAGCGATCAACGTCACTCACGCCAGCAACTCCGGCACCACCTGCCCGTCATGCACCAACGAGATCGGACGATTGAGCCGATCCGGCAACATGGTGTGTGGCGGGATGCCGATCAAGTGGTAAATCGTCGCCAGAATATCCTTCGCCGTGAGTGGATGTTCGGTAACAGTCGCCCCAATGCGGTCTGTCTTGCCCACCACAGTGCCCCGCTTCATCCCGGCTCCGGCGAAGAAGTTGGTGTAGGCACGCCCCCAATGGCCTCGCCCGTCCCCCTGGAATTGCGGCGTGCGGCCCATTTCGTTCATGACCAGCACGAGCGTGTCGTCCAACATCCCACGCGATTCCAGATCGCGAATGAGAGCCGAAAACGCGAGGTCCAATCCCGGCAACAACTCACCCTTGAGACGGTTGTAATGATCCACGTGAGTGTCCCAACCCGCGTTGAGTTGTCCGAATTCGTCCCACACCACGGTGACAAAACGGCAACCCGACTCGACCAGGCGGCGGGCTTGCAACGTCGCCTGACCGAAGAGCGTCATACCATAAGCGTCGCGTACTGTTGCCGGCTCTTTTTCAATGGAAAATGCTTCGCGGATCGCCTGCGAATCCAACATCGAATAGGCCAGCTCACGCTGCTGATCCAGCGTCGCATGAGACGCCCGGGCTGAATTGTCTCGCCGCAAAGTCTCGATCTGTTCGAGCAACGAACGTCGACGATTGAGCCGATCGATCGTCATGTCACCCGGCAACTCAGCTTCCGGAGCAATCACGAATCGACAGTCCGGCTTCACCCCCAGGTACGGGTCGCGGATTTCGGCCGCTGGACCGAATGAACGCCGCACCATGCTGCGGGTCGGTTCCCCACGGAACTCGGACCAAATGGGATCAAAGCGACTCCCCAAATACGACGCATACGGCGGAGCATAATGTGCCGCAGGCCGGCGGTTGCTCAACATAAACGGCAGGATGATATTGTCCGGCAGATTGCCGGATGCCTTACCCCGTTGCTGGTCGAAATAGTTCACCACCGAACCGAGATACGGCT
>JAQGHS010000036.1 GCA_028291605.1 Planctomycetaceae bacterium
CCAAATATTCTGGACGACCGCGAGAATTGTTCTCTGGGATGCCGCCGCCCGCTGCCACTTACGGTGATCGAATACCTCGACGATCAAACGGTGAGGTAAAGCGTTTTCAGTTCGGCACACTTGTTTAGATGCGAACTGGCAGATACATATTAACAAGGGTATATGCGACCGGCAGGCCTCTTGCAAGCGATTTGCATGCCGGAGCAATGGACTTTAGAAATATGATCCGAGGGGGTCTGCGGCCCTACGCCGGGTCATTCCTGGTCGGACATCACACGGTCCCGCTGTTTCCAGTGCGTCTTCCGAGGAATTGGACGTGGCTGAACATCGAGCAGTTGGAACAGAAGCAAAAATGGTACGTACCAACTCTATATGGTGCGTACCAGACTGCGAATTTTCGATATTGGGATCAGGGCAAATCGCTCAAAGCCCGATGTGAGTTGCGGTTACTTCTGCCAGCTATGCGGTTTTTAACGCAGTTGCAGAACGATCTCGGGCTGGAATGTCGATCTTTAATCCTGTATTAAAGGGTCGGACCAATGTCTTCCTCACCTTGACAGTGAAATTGCCGGCTTTACACTAAGATCTTCCCGCCAAGGCCGCACCACTGCTTGCACAACACGCCCCGAAGTCGACGTTGGTGGGTTCAGAGCGTTTTCTCATCCACCCAGCGGGATTCGATTGGGCAATGTAGGATACGGCCATGAAGCATATGACGAGCAGGCTCCTCATCGTTGTCGCCTCGATCTGGATGGGGGCAACTCTCGCCGGTGCTGGGGCGGCGGAAAAGCCGGAAGACAAGGCCGCCTACATCGGCCAGCCGGTTTCTTTGATCGTGCTGCCAGAAACGCTTCGCTTATCCGGCGCGCGAGCGGTGCAGCAGATTCTGGTGACGGGCCGCTATGCCGATGGAAGCGAGCGCGACCTGACTCGAGTCTGCGTTCTGAAGCTGGAAACTGCTGACATCGCGACCATCAGCCCCACCGGTTACTTGCAAACGCAGAAGGCTGGCCAGACGACGTTGATTGTCCAGGCTGGCGAGCAGACGGTGCGAGTTCCGGTCGTTGTGGATGGCTTCGACAAACCGCAACCGGTGAGCTTCCGCCATGATTTCATCGCTGCACTCAACGTTGCCGGTTGCAATGCGGGGGCCTGTCACGGTATCCCGAGCGGCCGCGGTGGATTCAAATTGAGTCTGCGCGGCTATGATCCCGCCGCCGACTTCGTGGAATTGACACATGCCGCACTTGGACGTCGCATCGACCGGTTCAATCCCGATGCAAGCCTCATTTTGAAAAAGGGGCTCGGGCAGGTTCCTCATGAGGGTGGACTGCGGTTGGTGTCGATCAATCCGGCGCCGGCCCAGACGATTCGCGGCTGGCTCGCTGAAGGGTTGCGCGATGATCCCGCTGACTTACCGGCTCTGAAGAAGATTGAAGTGTTGCCCGTCAATCGAGTCCAACTGGCGCCGGCTCGCTGGCAGCAGTTGGTGGTGCTGGCCCACTTCGCTGACGGTTCAGTGCGCGATGTCACGCGGCTGACCGCTTTCAGCAGCAGCGACGAAAGTGTTGCCTCGATCAATGCCAATGGACTGGTTGAGATGCAGCAGAAGGGTGAAGCTGCCATCCTGTGCCGCTATCTCGACATCATCCAGTGTGTTCGACTCACCTATCTCGAGCCCAAGTCCGATTTCGCCTGGTCGAACCCGCCGGCCAACAATGACATCGATCAGCATGTGTTTGCCAAGCTGAAGATGCTCAATATGACCCCTTCGGAGTTGTGTACCGACCAGGAATTCGTTCGCCGAGTTTATCTGGATCTCTGTGGCATCCTGCCGACTCCCGATGAGGCAAAAGTCTTCCTGGCCGATAGTGATCCCGCCAAGAGAGCTAAGTTGATTGATCAATTGCTGGAACGGTCGGAGTTTGCCGATTTCTGGGCGTACAAATGGCTGGATGTCCTCCGTTCGAACCGCTTGACGATTCAGATCAAAGGCAGCCACGTCTACCGCTATTGGTTGCGGAGTCACATCGAACGGAACACCCCGTGGAATGAAGTGGTGCGGGAACTGCTGACGGCCGGGGGCAGCACGTTCGACAACCCTCCCGCCAACTATTACCGCGGTCCGTATCACCACGGTGCTCCGGTCGTCCGTGATGCCCAGGGCTTGGCCGAGATGACCTCGCAACTGTTCTTTGGCATTCGCATGCAGTGTGCCCAGTGTCACAATCATCCGTTCGAACGCTGGACCCAGGACGACTATTACCACATGACGGCGTGGTTCGCTCAGATTCAGGCCAAGCCCGATGCCGTGCAGCCGGGCATTCCCCAGCAGAACTATCCCTGGCAGCTTCGAGAGAACGCGCTGGTCATCTTTTCGTCCGGTACTGGAGAAACGCTGCATCCGCAGTCTCGTAAGGTGATGACTCCCAAAGTCGTGGGCATGCCCGCACGCGTGATTCCGCCTGGTGCAGATCGCCGCACTGTGCTGGCCGAACAGGTGACATCGCCCGAGAATCCGTTCTTTGCCCGGGCCACCGTCAATCGAATCTGGTACCACATGCTCGGCCGGGGCATCGTCGATCCGCCCGACGATTTTCGTGACTCGAACCCGTCCGTCAACGATGCGTTGCTGGATGGACTGGCCAAGGATTTTGTCGGTCGCAAGTTTGATGTTAAGCATGTCATCCGCACCATCGCCAACTCGCGGACCTATCAACTCAGTATGCATGCCAATTCGAGCAATGAGCTGGATGAGAAGTATTTCTCGCACGCGCTCGTCAAACGCAAGCGATTGTCGGCGGAAGTGCTGCTGGATGCGATTTGTAAGGCCACGGACCAGCCGGAAGAGTTTACCGGAATGCCGCCGGAAACCCGTGCGGTCCAGCTTCCGGATGGTCAGGTGATTTTCACCGGTGGTCGTTATGCCTCGTGGGATCGCCACCCGTTCTTGAAGGCGTTCGGTCAGCCGGCCCGTGAAGCCGCCTGCGAATGCGAACGGGAAGGTGACGTCAATCTGGCCCGAGCGCTGGAGATCAAGAACGGCGAATTCCTGCTGGGCAAGATCCGGGCACCCCATAATCGGATTGGCAAACTGCTGGAGCGGAAGTTGCCTGACGCGGATGTCCTGACTGAGCTGTTCCTCGCTACGTTGTCCCGGCCGCCGCAGGCGGATGAGGCGCAAGCGGCGCTGGCACACATTTCGACGGCGGGCGATAAACGTGCGGCTTGGGAAGACATTCAATGGGCGTTGCTCAATTCCAACGAGCTCCTATTTCGGCATTAAGGTTTTTTTAAGGCCAGATCTATGTCCTCGATCACGATGCTAGGTAGTCACCGACGTCTGTGTGATGGTCTGACCCGCCGCGAAACATTGCGGGCTGGGGCGCTGTCGCTGCTGGGCGGAGCCTTTAACCTGCCCAGTTTGCTGGCTCTCGAAGAGCGCAAGCAAACTCTGCCGCGGAAGGCCAAGAGCGTCATCCTGCTCTATCTCATCGGCGGAGCGCCGACGCAGGACATGTATGACATGAAGCCGGAAGCTCCGGAGAAGATCCGTGGCGAATTTAAACCGATCGACACGAATGTCCCGGGTATCCAGATCTGCGAACTCATGCCGCAGTCGGCCAAGTGGATGCACAAGTCGGCGATTGTCCGCTCAGTGAATCACAAGGCCGGCTGCCACAATCCGCTTCCCAGCTATACCGGGTATGAAATCTCGGTTACTGACAATACGAGCACTAAAGATACGTATCCCCCCAGCATGGGATCGGTATGCGAGTACTTGCGTCCCGCGACGCAGGATCTGCCCGACTACATTTACCTGCCCGACTACGCCGGAGCCGGCAACGACGGCGGCACCGTGCGGTATCCCGGACCGTACGCGGGCTTTCTCGGCAAGCGTTACGACCCCCTCTTCTCCGAGTTCGACCGCAAGAAGCACCGCGTGGTGGGGAAAATGAAGATGCTCGACGGCGAACCCTTCCTCGCCAGGAATTCCCGCCTTGCCGACGGCATCACTCTCGATGCCTTAGACAAGCGTGAAAGTCTGCTGCGTCAATTCAACCGGCAACAACGCCGCAGCGAATCCAACCGCGCGCTCGACGATGTCACTCGCATCCAGCAACGAGCGCTCAGCCTGTTGACCTCGACCAGCCTCAAGAAATCCTTCGATCTCAGTTCGGCGGATCCCAAGCTGCGGGACCGGTACGATCGCACGCTATTTGGATCCAGTGCACTCATCGCCCGCCGCCTGGTCCAGGCGGGAGTCCGCTTCGTCAACGTGAGCTGGGATTTCCCCGGCGACAATTCCTGGGACACCCACGCCGACAACTTTGGCTGGCTGCGCGGAGCCCTGCCCAGCCTGGACCTCACTTACAGCGCGCTGTTAGGCGATCTCGAAGAGAACGGCCTATTGGACGAGACCCTCGTGGTCCTGATGAGCGACATGGGCCGTACCCCTCAGGTCAACGGCAATTCGGGCCGCGATCACTGGACCTACGCCTACAGCGTCGTCTTCGCCGGTGCCGGCATCCGCGGCGGTACCATCCACGGAGCCTCCGACGCTCACGCCGCCTATGTCAAAGACCGTCCCGTGAGCACCAGCGACATCTGCGCCACGATCTATCATCTGCTGGGCATCGATCCCGACATGAAGGTCTACGACAACGACCGGCCGATTGCCGTGGCGCATGGCGGGCAACCGATCCGCGAGATTCTGGCATAGGACTTCTTCTCTGAAATAGCCTGGCAGGCCGGGTGCCATAAGGCAAATGGCACTCGGTTTAGAGATTTCAGTGTCAATCGCGGCATGATCAAATCAGCCGGAACGCATTAGCGTCCGGTTCGGCTGGAAATTTGAGTCGCTTGTTGTGCGAACCGTGGGCTGGCGCCCAGCGGCTGATTGGTCAACGGCTCACCTCACCACCGTGCATCTGCCTATCTTTCATTGCGGCAGGGCTTTAACTATTCTCTGAGAATTGACGAGGTGTACTACAATCGCGTCGCAGATCCCCATGCAGCACAATACCGCGAAAAACCGAGCAACTTATGAGTATGGATTCCCCGCCGTCGAACTCTCCCGCGGTGGAACCGTGGCTGCAGGTGCTGGGGTCTCGGCATGCGGCGGCCTGGTTGGCTGAGGTTGATGTCAGCCTGGCGTTTACGACCTATCAGACGGGAAAGTTGTTTCTGATTGGTCGGAAGCCTGATCAGACATTGGCGATCTTTGAGCGTACGTTTAATCAGTGCATGGGGCTGTGGGCCTCGGCTGATGCGCAATCGTTGTGGATGAGTTCTCAGTATCAACTGTGGCGATTTGAGAATGCTCTGGCTGCAGGACAACAGCATTTGGAGCATGATCGGCTCTATGTCCCCCGGATTGGCTACACCACGGGGAATCTCGATATTCACGATATTGCGATTGAAGCCGACGGACGCGTGGTGTTCGTGAATACGCAGTTCGGTTGTCTGGCAACGCTCAGCGAGCGATCGAGTTTTACTCCCCTGTGGCGGCCACCGTTTTTGAGCAAGCTGGTTCCGGAAGACCGCTGCCATCTCAATGGACTGGCTTTGCGGGATGGTCAGGCGCGGTACGTGACGGCGGTTTCGGAATCGGATGTGACGGATGGCTGGCGGGACCGGCGGCGGGATGGGGGGTGCGTCATAGATGTGCGGTCCAATGACATCGTGGCGCGGGGGCTGTCGATGCCCCATTCACCGCGCTGGTATCGAGACCAATTGTGGGTGTTGAATGCCGGCACCGGACATTTGGGTCGAGTGGACCTGGAGCGTGGAAAATTCGAGCCGTTGACGTTCTGCCCGGGCTTTCTGCGCGGGTTGGCGTTCGTCGGAAACTATGCGCTCGTCACTTTGTCGAAGCCTCGACGCGATATGAACTTCGACGGGTTGGAACTGGATGAAGAACTGGCCCGGCGCGGAGCTCTCTCCCAATGCGGGTTGCACGTGATCGATTTGACGTCGGGAAATGTCGTCCAGTGGTTTCGCGTGGAAGGAATGGTCAGTGAACTGTACGACGTCGTTTGCCTGCCCGGCGTACAACGGCCGATGGCGCTGGGCTTCAAAACGGACGAGATCCAGCGGATGTTCGCGGTTGATCAGGAACAGACGCTGTAGCCGAGGTCGCCCAACGCCTCCTTGGTCGAAGAATTCGTAAGAATTCTTGCATTTGCCCTGATACGGCGGAAGTCTCACGACGATCCGCTACTAGATCCTCAGGCAAAGAGACTGGGCAAATCTTGCCCGATTGTCTGATTTTTGGACGAAATGCAGTGCCGCACGGCAATGGTGAACCAGTATAACAGGGTACCGGAACCACCGCGGCGAGATTCACGGTGGTTCCGACTGCTGTATTTGATGGATCAGACAAGCGAAAATATCACAAGTTAGACTGCATTAAATGGTTTTCAATTCCCGGCAATGGTTACAGAGCCTGCTTCAGAAATTCGCTCCGCGGTTGGTGAAGTCTCGATCGATTGCCCGACGTTCCAAACACAAGCGTTTGCGCCACCCTTCCAGTTCGTTTGAGCAACTGGAACAACGAGTGCTGCTGACGGGCGTGACGAACATCTCCATCGGCGATGCGAGCATTACCGAAGGGAATTCGGGAACGTCGTTCCTGGTGTTTACTGTCACCCGGACCGGCGATACGACGTCTGCCGTCTCGGTCAGTTACAGCACCGCCAACGGGACCGCCACGGCGGGTTCGGATTACACGGCCATCAGCGACGTGGTCACGTTTGCTGCGGGGGTGACTACGGCGACCATTGCGATTCCGATCACCGGAGATCAGCTGTTCGAAGGGAATGAGAATTTCTCCGTCAACTTGACGGGTGTTACTGACTCCGCCGGATCGGGGATTAGCTTCGCCAATAAGCAGGATTTCTCGACGGATACGCGTCCGCGCGCCGTGGCGATTGGTGACCTGAACGGTGACGGGAAACCGGATGTCGCGGTCACGATCACCAGCTCCTCGAAAGTCTCGGTCTATTTGAATACGACCACCACTGGTTCCTCCACGGCGACATTCGCGCCCAAGAGTGATTTTATCACCGGGAACACACCGTATGCAGTGCAGATCGGTGACTTGAACGGCGACGGAAAGCCCGATCTGGCGACAACGAATTTCTTTGGCCGCTCGGTTTCGGTGCTGTTGAATACGACTCCGACCGGGGCCAGCAGCGCGACGTTCGCCACCAAGCACGACTTTACAGTGCTCGATAATCCTTACTATGTCTCGTTTGCCGACATCAACGGCGACGGTCGCCCCGATCTCGTGGTGGCCGATCAAGGGTCGGGTTCGATTTCCGTTCTCCTGAATCAAACCGCGCCCGGTGCTCCGACTCCCAGCTTTTCCAGCAAGTTCGACTTTCTTTCCGGCACCACGCCGGCCGGCTGGAATCCCGATTGCGTGAAGGTGGGAGACCTTAACGGAGACGGGAAACCGGATCTCACTGTCGCGAACAACTATTCGAGTTCCCTCTCGATCTTGTTGAATACGACGGCGACAGGTGCCGCAACGCCCACGTTTATGGCCCCGCAAGACTTCACCCCGTTCGCGAAGAACTTTTCTGCCGATCTCGCTGATGTCAATGCCGACGGAAAACTCGACATCGCGATCGTTGACATCGATGACAACACGGTCTCCGTGCTGATCAATACGACCCCGACTGGCGGGTCGACCTTCAGTTTCGGTGGCCGAGTTGACTACTCGCTGGGGGCGTCGCCGCACTCTGTCGTCTTCCAGGATTTGAACGGCGATGGTTTGCCGGATCTCGCGGTGACGGAAACGGGCAATTCGACGCTGGCAGTGTTGATCAATCGCACCGTCCCAGGTGCCGCGACATCCGATTTTGCACCGCGACAGTTCTTCGATACGGCGTACGCGGCTTTGTCCATCGTATCGGGTGACATCAATGGTGACGGCAAGCCGGACCTGATCGAAGGGAATCTGGATTCCAGCACTTTTTCCGTGTTCCTGAATACTCTCCCGAATCCCACGACCACTGTCCCGCTTTCGCCCGCCCAGAACTTCACGACCGACTCTGGAGCCTATTCCGTAGCGACAGCCGACTTCAATGGCGACGGCAAACCCGACATC
>JAQGHS010000059.1 GCA_028291605.1 Planctomycetaceae bacterium
AACATCCCCAGCTTGTTTTCCCAACTGGTGCCACGCAACAGGAACGCCGCCAGCAGAAAGGAGAGGCTCCAGATCCAGGTCGTCCAACTGGTGCGCCACCAGCGGATTACCAACGTGTGAGTGCCGCCCAGGTTGTTGTAGATGTAGGCATGTCCGGCAGTGGGGAATTCGAATAGCCCGCTCCCCGTATCGCCAATCCAGGATTCCAATTCCTCGGTGGACTTCACGGCGGTCGTCCGGCCACCCAGGGCTTCGAGGAAACGCAGGCGATGCTCGGGGGTAAAGTGTTTGGGAACTCCCACCAGGGTCAATGTTTCGGGGACCCACAGTGCCATTCGTAACTGCTGCACGGCCACCGCTTGTTGATTGGTGGTCGCTCCGAGTTGCGGGATATGCATCTCCAACGGGCCGCTGAATTTGTTTTCAGGAAGCCCGGCAGCGGGGATGCGATAGACCAATGTCAGTCCAAACTGCTCATCCGAACGGCCGGTGCGGGCGACATTCACGAAGTACATTTCCGTGTTCCCGGTGGCACTGGGATGAGGGCTGCGTTCGAGGCTGACTTGCTTGCCCGCGACCATCACGCCCAGCGGCTGCACCTTGGCCGGTAGTTCGAGCTGCAAGCGTTGCCGTTCGCTGGTTTTCAAGCGGTAGCGACAACGATACGTCACCGTGTCATCCTGCGTGAGGACTGCTTCCACCAAGGCTCGGGAGATGACCGTCTGGACCACTTCCTGGATCTCGTGTTCGGTCGCCGTCAGTTGGATCTCCACCTCCGGCCGCGAATAGCGATAAGCCAGCGCCCCATCCTGCGGCAGCAAGGTCAGCTCGCGGACATCGATGGCTTGCAGCTCTTTCGGAGTGGCGGCCAGGGACCAGATGCGATCCTTCTGGATGGCGATTTCGGCAAACAGACTCGTGACAGGAACCCGCTCCGGTTCGTCACCGGTACCGGGCACACCCAGCGGGCGAACCGGCTGAATGGTGATCTTGGCAGTCTGATCCTGTTTGACGAGTTTTAAGTCGTACTTCACCCGGAATTCCTGGCGACCGACGACTTCGCGCTGGGTGATGATGGTCCAGGTGACCCAGCCATCTTTCGCTTCCGCCTGACTCTTTTGTTTGACAGGCACCGCGCCGGAGGCGGTGACAGGTTCAATCTGGACTTGTTCAGAAATCGCCGCCGGAACCGCCAGGCGGAAAGTATCGATCCCCGCGTACTGCACGTAGAAGTTGACGTTGCTGACGACCTCGACGATTTCCCGATTCACGTTGAGGGAAGTCGCGATCTGGGCCGACAGCCGTGTCGGCTTCCGGACGGTCGTGACGGGAATTTCCACCGGCCGACGATTGAAAGTCCAGGCCGACGCGAGTCGCTGATTATCATTTTCAAGACCCGCCATCCGACCCGCGCTGCGGTCCGGCTGAGCGGCGATCAGGCCCTTTTCATCCGTGATCACTTCGATCGCTTCGGGAGCAAACACTAGAAGATTCCCCTGCTCGCGAGCTACGCCTTGCGGTTCGAGCAGCGGCAGCTTGATCACTTCCTTCGGCAACCCTTCTGGAAAGCTGAGGTGCCCGGTGATCGAAACCTTGATGGCCCCCAGTGTCTTTTGGGTTAATGTCAGCGTGAGCACTTTTCCGTCGGGGCTGACCGTGAATTCCTGCTTGTGCTCGCAGTCCACGCTGTCGATTTTGACTCCCTCGGGAATCGAAAACCGCAACTCGAAGACACCGGCCCGTTCGACCGTGTAAGTCAAGTTGGAGCGGAGTTTGATCTCGTCGTCAAAAAACTGAACTCGACTGTCATTGTCGACAGTCAGGCGCGGTTCAACCGGTTTCGCACTCACACCCAGTCGGAACTTGGAATTGTAGAACTTGAAATAGAGATTCTCCGGCCGCCGAAACGCTTCGGGAACTTCACCCGCTTCGATGCGAATCAGGCCGCGCTGATGCTCAACAGCCAGGGCCAGTTCCGGTCCGTGACCCGCCACAATGATTCCGCTTTCGCGAACGGCACCGACGGCATGAATCCCGTCGACCTTCCCGTCTTCACCAATGCCGCCGAGTTCCAATACGTCACCCACAGCAGGACGTTCGGTGCGGATTTCGACCGGGATCGTTTTGACGTTTCCATCCAGCAAATCGATGGTGACCAGTTGCCGGTTGGCTTCGTCGGTGGCCTTCCAGCCTTTCAAATTGGGAGTCGCGACATCCAGGATGCGGTGCCCCAACGGAATGGCCACGACGATTTGATTGAGTTCACCTCGCAGGACTTGATAGGTCAGCACGGCTTCCGTCTGCACCAGTCCATCGGCCACCCGCACATGCGTCTGGTTGGTGACACTTGTCAGCAACTCCATTTCTGGAGTCTTGCTCACCCGCGGGAACCATCGAGCGGTCACCTTATTCGTGGAGCCCACATTGGCCGAGATCTTCGTGGTCTTGGCATCGGATTCCAGAGGCGACGATACCAGATGGGGAATCACGTCGACGGTTTGATCGGCCGCGGGAATGGTCAATTCCAGGTTGCTGATACCGACGAGGGGGATTTCCAGATCAAAGCTCTTACCCTCGGTCGAGGTATGCACGCGGGTGATCAACTCAATTTTGACGGTATGCTCGCCGACGGTCGGCAGCAGGAGGTCATAAGTCCCTTCGCCGGTGCCGATCAGCAGAATCTGTTCGTTGTCGGCAGTCAGTTTGCCGACGGCCGCATCGCCGAACTTCAGGGGGACCCGGGCCCACGGCTTGTCGAGCACTTTGACTTTGAAGGTCGCATCGAGACGGACCAGATTGTTTTCGATGCGTCCGGCATAGCTGGCCTGGGTGATCACCGAATGAACCGGCAGGGCATTCGGATCGACGACGTCAGGCTTAGAATTCCGCCACAGCTTCAAGAACTGGCTGTAGGGCATGAAGACCGTCGACTTCTCCTGATCAAGAACCGACGTAAAGTTCTTGTAGGGCAGGTAGATCAGACGTTCCCACTCAGTCGGCTTCTCCTCTTTTTTGGGAGCTTCCTGAGCGTCCACCGAGCTGCAACACAGGAGCGCCCCAATCAGGCATACTCCCCACGACCAGCGAATGGCGGCGTGTCGAATCGTTTCGAAATGCATGTGATCCCTGATCCTCATGGGTCCTCGGGCGCGCTCGGGCCTGTGAGAAATGAATGACATTTTTTGTACGGCTTTGGCTGCGGAGCACGTAAGTCCGGTTGCCAAATCCGATTATGTTGACTGCGCAGTTTATAGCAAGTTGGTCGAATTGCGAAAATGCAACCGTTTCAGTTTAAGACAATGACCGGAGATCGCGACAGATCGAACCTGAGCAGAATGCACCGTTTATAGCGAATCACCAATGCTTCAACGGGCATCGGCCTGTCCTTATTAGACAGGGAGACCGAATTTCACCCCTTAGGTTTTGCGCGACCGGCAAAGAACGCATCGCGGCCTACTCACCGAAATCATGTGAATGGCTGATTCCCATAAGTCCCATGCATTGAATTCAATGGGACAAATGGGACTTATGGGATTGAAGCAAGCTGAAAACGAAATACCCCCGGCGGGCAAATGCTAACCGGAGGTATTTTGATTATTGATCGCAAAGCCTGATCAGCCGGCCTTGGACAACGGTGCCTGACGTGTCGCTGCCAGTCCTTCGACCTCTTCTGCCAGCATCCCGTAATCCTGAGCACCCGGGCACTTGGAAGCATAGTCAAAAATCGACTGTCCAAAGCTGGGGGCCTCTGCCAGCTTGATGTTACGACGAATACGGCTCTGGAAAATGCGGGCGTTGTACCACGGGGCTTCGGGGTCGCTTTGCTTGAGGAACAGCGACAAATCCTGAGCCACGTCTTCCGCCAGCCGCGTGCCCGTTTCGTACAGGCAGAGCACGATACCGCTGACTCGCAAATTGCGATTCAGCCGGCGAGTCACCAGGGCCGTTGTTTCGAATAGCTTCGACAAACCGTGCAACGCCAGGAAGTGTGGTTGCAGCGGGATGAAGACTTCGCCAGCCGCGGACAGCGCGTTGATCGTCAAGACGCCCAGTGATGGCGGGCAATCCATAATCATGTAGTCAAACGGATGAGTGGCCACCATTTCGTTGATGGCGTCGCGCAGGATTAATTCGCGTCCCACCGTGTCGACCAGTTCCAATTCCGTTCCGGCCAGATCCAGGCTGGACGGGGTGAGCCACAAGTTGGGCGCCACCAGCCGCCGCGAGTCAGCCATCTTCTTTTCGCCGGTAAACACGTTGTAAATCGTGGTTTCGTTGCCGAGAATTTCCACCCCCAGATGCAACGACGCGTGGGCCTGTGGATCGAGATCCACGACGCAAACCCGCTTGCCCATCTTCGACAGGCCTGCCGCAAGATTCACGCTGGTGGTCGTCTTACCGACGCCACCCTTTTGATTCATGACTGCAATGATGCGCATGGGGGATTCCTTTCCCGCTCCGAGTCAATTGTTTCGACGCCTCTGTCCATCCTGGAGAGCATCTGGGCTGAGGCGCGGGAGTATATGTGAGAGGGGCGATTGCGGGAAGATGAAGTGGGGGAAATGCTAATGACGAATGACGAAATCCGAATGACGAAAGAATGACCAATGCCTAAATGACGAATGTCGAACCTCAAAAAACCTCTGCCTGAGGTGCGGAACAACGTCGCTAATCACCGTCAGTCTGTCCATCCTTCGTGGCCTTTGTGACCTTCTGTTAAAAAATCTGGGAATGAAACAGAAGCTCACGAAGGACACGAAGGAATACCGCTGTTTCTGGCGAGCATTCTGGGATTCCACCATTGGGCATTCGGTATTGGTCATTCTTTCGTCATTCGGATTTCGACATTCGTCATTCCCCTCCCCCCCACTGGCTTGCAGATTGCCCGCCAAGCCCTGAAAATACCGGCCCTTCGTCACATGTTCGTTTTGCTGGAATAGGACCGAGACGTGTCGTTAATCGTGCAGAAATTCGGTGGCTCGAGTGTCGCCACCGCTCAAAAGATTCTGGCTGCCGCGCGGCGTGCCATTCAGGCCCAACGGGTCGGACACCAGGTTGTCGTGGTGGTGAGTGCCCGGGGAGACAAGACGGACGAATTGATCGCGCTGGCCAAAGAAATCAGCGAGAATCCCCCCGCTCGCGAGATGGACATGCTCCTGTCTACCGGCGAGCAGGAATCGGTGGCCCTGCTAGCAATGGCCGTCCAGGAATTGGGACATCAGTCGATCAGTATGACGGGGGCGCAGATCGGCATCGTCACCGATTCCACCCACGGCAAAGCGCGAATCCGCAGCATTTCGACCGACCGCATGCATCGGGCTCTCGAGCAGGGCAAGATCGTCATCGCCGCCGGATTTCAGGGTGTGGACGACGATTTTAACATTACGACGTTAGGCCGTGGCGGTAGCGATACGACCGCGGTGGCCTTGGCGGCCGTGCTGCAGGCGGATTTTTGCGAGATTTATACTGACGTCGAAGGTGTGTTTTCGACTGACCCGCGGATTGTGAAAGAAGCTCGCAAAATTGGCCGCATTTCCTATGACGAAATGCTCGAAATGGCGAGTCTCGGGGCGGGTGTGATGCACTCGCGGTCGATCGAATTCGCGAAGAAATACCGAGTCCCGCTGTGGGTGAAGCCCTCGTTCTCAGACGGAGCCGGCACGCTGATTGCGCCCGAATCGGACGATCCGTCGGCGGTCGTGACTGGCGTGGCGCTCGTCAAGAATGAAGCCCGTGTCACATTGCACGGTATTCCCGACCGCCCGGGTGTCATGCGGCTGATCTTCGGCAAGCTGGCCCAACGCAAGATTCCGATCGACATGGTCGTCCAGGACGTGGGCGCTGAAGGTCTGGCCGAAGTGACCTTCACTGTCCCGCAAGATGATCTGGCGGAAACCCTGACTGCAGCAGAAGAAGCGTCAAAAGAACTGAATGCCGGAACCGTACGGCACGGCACGAACGTATCGAAGATTTCGGTCGTCGGCAGTGGCATGAAAACGCACTCGGGCGTGGCCGCTCAGATGTTTCAGTCGCTCGCCACCGCCGGGGTTAACATCAGCCTGATTACGACCGGCGACATCAAGATTTCGGTCCTGGTTGATCGTGATCAGGCCCTCGCCGCTGTTGAAGCCGTCCATCAAGGATTTCAGCTCGAACAAGCCGTGTCGACTGTTCCCAGTGTGGGAAGTGTTGCACGGGAACATCGTGGCGAAGAATCCCTGCCGCACGACGAATTGGAACGTTCCGTCGTCGCCAAGCTCAGCAGCATGGAAGACATCGTCGTCAGCGAAGTGGTCCTCGAACCGGATCAGGCACGCGTCACGCTGCGAAACATTCCAGATCAGCCGGGTGTTTCGGGGAGAATCTTCACGGCGATTGCTCAAGGTGGAGTGATGGTCGACATCATCGTGCAGAACGCCGGCCACGATGGAATCGCTAGCTTGTCCTTCACCGTGCCGCGCGGGCAATTGGAAAAATGCCTGGAACTGCTCAAAGAAATCCTCGCCGAGTGGCCGGATACCGCAGTCTCGTCGGACCCGGAAATTGCGAAGATTTCGGTCATGGGAATTGGCCTGCGCAGCCATACGGGTGTCGGTGACAAGATGTTCCGAGCCTTGGCGGAAGCCAATATAAATGTACAGATGATTAGTACCAGTGAGATCCGGATCAGCGTGCTAATCGATCACGCCAGTGGGCCAGATGCCGAAGCGTGCTTGTTGGAAGCATTCCGTTAAATCCGGGATTGGAATCGCGGTTATTGCGACGGAACCCGTAGCCGCGCTCGCCAGAACGTGGGAAAATGCGGCGTAACGCCCACGCTCTGGCGAGCGTGGCTACAGCCCCATTAAAGGCCGACTGCCATGACTTCCGCCACTTTGCCGGCCGACGTGCTGAATGCCCTGCGGACCCAGACTGGCGAATCTCTAGATGAGTTGTCGCGGAAGTCGCCAGTGCTGGTCGTCTTTTTGCGGCATTGTGCCTGCACATTTGCCCGCGAGGCCTTGGATGATGTGGCTCGACAGCGGGCCGCCATCACCGCTTCAGGAACGACGATCGTGCTCGTTCACATGCAGACTGATGCCGAGGCGCAAGCCCTCTTTACTCGTTACAAATTGGGAGATCTGCCCCGCATCAGCGATCCCGAACAGAAGCTGTACCAAGCTTTCGATCTGCAGCGCGGTTCGGTCTGGCAGGTCATGGGACCCGCCAACGTGCTGCCTGCGATCGCGTCGATTTTCAGGGGAAACGGATCTGCGATCCCCAACTCAGACATCTTCCAATTGCCGGGTGCATTCCTGATGCGCGATGGACAGGTCGTCAACGCCTTCCGTGCGACACGATCTTCGGAACGCCCAGATTACGCCGTGTTAGCGGGTTGCAAAATTTAGATCCTGTGCGTCCTGAGATCCGAAAGGACCGCAGGAACAGCAGTACCAGCGCGAAAGCAGCCCGATTGCTGCGGGGCAATCGGGCTGCACTCTCTCCGGGTCGACAAGCGTTGATGTCGGCGGGTGATCCGTAATACAGATCAGCGGCCGACGTAGATATTGGCGTGTTCGGTGTCCGTATCCTTGGCGACCAAGCCTCCCAGGCGGCCCTCGCGATAGACCCGCGCCATAAAGTGATCGAGGCGGGGCTCTGCACTCCATTCCTTTTGCACGCGGCCCCAGTTCAGTTGCACATCGAGCTTGGTCCCCGACTCGGCTCGCGTCTGAGCCTGGAAGAAACCATTGCCCTGCAGGTCGGTCAGCAACAAATCCAGTTGCTGCTTGGGAATATCGAGGACCCAGATTTCGTCGTCACGACGAGGCGTCTTCGTGGCGGATCCGTCAGCGGTTTCCGAACCGCCACTCCAACCGAGCCAGCGGCGGGCTTGAGCGACCGCCGATGGGGAATCATGTCGTGGTTCGGCACAGAGTCTCAACGTGGCCCGGGCAGTGTCTGTGGTACCATCGGGATGAGGATACTGGATCGAGAGGGTCGCCTCGGCCCATTCGGGGGCCGGGGGCGGTTTCTCGGGATCGGCATCAAAGGCGACTGCTTTGACTTCCGAATTGGTCAGCGGCAGGGGGCGTTGAGATCCGTCCAGGTCGTAGACGATATTGGCTCGTTCGTACTGCGGAGTCCCCGATTTGCTGGCGGAGAGCGAACTGGCTCCTCCCCGGCAGCCGACCAGGATACCGGCCAGGATCAGAACGACTCCGCCAATCCTCGCAAGGCGAGGCTGTCTGGCGGTCGGCGTTCTCTGGACCAGTGTCGTCACAGATATTCTTCCCTGACGGGATGAAAGAAGTCGAGCGCCTTCACGAGACAATCCAAGGCAATTACCTTGTGTACCACTCCCCCCGGAATGATAGACATGTCCCCCGGCCCCAACAGCTTTTCCTCATCCCCAACGATGAAACGAGCCTACCCCTCCAAGACCCTCCCCATCAGCTCGTGCGGGTGGGAGAGTTCTTGCACAATCGCCCCCGGTTGGAATTCCACGAGGCTCATCAGCATGTGCTTCCCGGCGGCGGTAAAAATGTTCGCACCCGGAAAGATGGTATGCTGGCTGCAGCCAGATTTATCGACAAAGTAGGCGCTCTTTCTGGATGATCCTCTCGGGTAATGTGGAGAATTGTGAAGAGAAGCACGCACGATCGCGGTCGACAGGAGGCCAGGCTAACGGAAGGGCAAGGTTGACGGGGGTCTTTATCCTTGCCAATCCAAGCCCAGCATCAGCGAATTCAACCCGCTACCAATGCCCAGCAATGCAACCTTGTCCTTAGGCTGCAGATGACCTTTTTCGATCCCCATCGCCATCGTCATGGGTAGTGCGGCAGCCCCTGTATTGCCGAGGAACTCGACGGTGGCGAAGTCCATCTTGGGATTCAAACCCAGGCTCTCGTAGAGCAACTTGCGGTGAGCCCGGCCGACCTGATGCGTGAAGGCTTTGGTCACGTCGGCATTGGTCCAGTTGAGGTTCTGCCGTGCCAGCACCCAGGTCGATTCTGCCAGCTCGATCCCGGCATGCAGCAAGGCTTCCGAGTCGGTTTGCATCCGCGGGCGGTCGTCGCCGTGGGCTGATGTATCAGAGTCTCCGGCGCACAGCTTGTGGCTGGATGTGTCGGCTTGAAAGGCGCCCCCCAGCAGGCGATTTCCACGGCGGCTCAGTCTCCGGTCACACAGGACGATCGCTGCGGAACCGCAACCAATGGTCAATGATGCGAATGCCAGCTTCACGTCCTGCCGGGTCAGATTCGGCGTGTTGAGCAGCGAGTCGATGGTCCCTTCGACCAGGCCGCGACCGTCCTCGGTCCCGACGATGACTCCGGCGGAAACCTGTCCCAGTTCAATCATATTGGCGAGCAGCAGCATGCCATTGAGCAACCCCAGGCAGGCATTGCTGACATCCAGCACGAGGGCGTTGTTGGGCAGGCCCAACGCGTGATGCACGCCACTGGCGGTGGCCGGCTCTAGCTGGTCGCGGCAGACGGAACCATGCACCAAGCAGCCGAGATGTTCGCGGGCGATGCCGGACGCGGCGATGGCTTTCTCGGCGGTGATGGCACTGACCAGGCCGGGGCGTGTGCCGAGGTCCCAGAAGCGGCGTTCCTTGATCCCAGTCATCAACTCCAGACGGCCTTCCGGCAGCCGCAGTTTCTGGTACACCGGAGCCAGTTGCGTCTCGATATTCTCGGACGTGACGATGTGCGGAGGCAGCGTGTAGCTGACTGCTTCAACGCACACATGCTGATACCTCATAAGCCGCCGTGCTGGTAGATTTTACAATCGTCAAATGCCCGGGAACAAAACGACCCGGCCTGAAAACAGGTCGGGTCATGTAGATTACTGCTTAGGCCAAAGGGTTGCCACTCTACGCGGACAACCCGTCCAGTAGAAGAATTCGTGAGAATTCCTGCGTCTGTCCGTATGCGGCCTTACTTGGCAACTTCCACCTTGGATTTGGGAACAACAAGGTGTTCCAGCAAGGCCGAGACTTCATTGAGTTCGGTGGCGGAGTCGGGGTAAGGATTGCTGAATTTGTCGCGGAACGAAAGCTTGCGGGCGCTCCGGACAAATCGGAGCCCTTCCACGAGCAGCTCGCGTTGAGCATCGGTAATTTCGAGTTTCACGTTCGCATCCATGAGGGAAAAATCTGCCAAATTGAGGAAGAACTCTCGGCCCAAGTGGTGATCAAACCGCTCCCGGTTCAACCTTTCCACTTTCGCACCAATCCGGCGCATCTGGTTCGGACAGCCAGAGCCAATCGCTGTCCAACGGATCCTTCCCTCAGATCATCGAGCCGCACGGCCGTGTAATTTTGCAAACTCTGTGCCGCTCGTCAGCGTCTCGGTGAAAGTTACGACTGACACCATCCGAGAAACCGTCACAGCACACACGTCCGGTACGAACCGATCAGGCAACATCCCTGTCTTGCCATGCTTACACGAAACAGTTTATCAAGTTCGCGACCAAGAAACCAAGTTAACGACGATACTCGCCCGTCCCACGGCTTCAAGCTACTTCTTCGTCGCTCTCAAGGTCCCATTCTTGTAAGCCGCCGCAATGGCTTGTGGCACTTCGGCTTCTGCCAGAACGACTTGCGCCCGATTCTCGGCTGTGCGGGCCTTCATTTCCTGCTCGGTCGCCACGGCTTGGGCTCGTCGCTCTTCCGCCTTGGCTCGGGCGACTCGCATATCGGCTTCGGCTTGATCGGCCTGCAGCCGGGCACCGACGTTGGTACCAACGTCGATATCGGCAATGTCAATCGACACGATTTCAAACGCCGTCTGCGAATCGAGACTCTTCGCGAGCACGGTCTTGGCAATCAACATCGGGTTGGCGAGAACCTCTTTGTGGGTATTCGACGAGCCAATCGCCGACACAATGCCTTCACCCACTCGAGCAATGACGGTTTCTTCGGTGGCTCCGCCGATCAACTGCGCCAGATTCGTCCGCACGGTCACACGGGCCTTGGCCTTCAATTGGATGCCATCCTTCGCGACTCCATCCAGAGTGGTACGACCAGTGAGCTTCGGGTTCGGGCAATCGATGACCTTCGGATCGACGCTGGTCTGCACGGCTTCGAGCACATTACGACCAGCCAAGTCGATCGCAGAAGCGGTCTCCCAGTCGAGTTCGATGTTGGCACGGTGGGCGACGATCAGCGATTGAATGACGCGTCGGACGTTCCCGCCTGCCAGATAGTGAGCTTCCAGCGCCTGGGTCGAAATCCCCCGCAAGCCGGCCTGCACGGCCATAATCTTGCAGTCGACGATCATCCGCGGATTCACCTTCCGCAGGGACATCAGAATCAAATTCAGCAGACCCACGCGAGCTCGCGAGAAAAACGCTCGCACCCAGATATCAAAATACTTGGCGACCACAATCAAGACCGCCAACAGCATGATCACGGCGACGCCGACGCCACCGAATATCAACCACCTGGTCGTTGTTTCCAAATTCCCCATGAGCCCGAGCTCCCTCATATGTTGATCGCGAACCTGCAGATTGCGGATAGAGTCCTGCCGAGGGCGCAAACGTCGACGCGAACGCGGCACAGACTCACTCTACTGTACGCAACCAGCGCCCAGAATTCAACTTCCGGCATCTTAAGAGATGTTTCGAACCAGCATTTCCGCGATTTCGGCGGGCGATTCGGTACCGTAAATGGGCCAAGCCCGGCATTCGGGAAGATTCCGGAACCAAGTGTGCTGCCGCTTCGCAAATTGCCGAGTCCGAATTTGGAGCGTTTCCAATGTCGCAGGCAGCGTCAAAGTGCCGTCAAAATGGTCGAGGACCTCCTTGTAACCGAGTGCCTGTCGCGCCGAACGTCCCAACCCCTGGGGCAAGTCAAGCAGACCTCGGACTTCGTCCACAAGTCCCGCGGCAAACATGGCTTCAACTCGCCGATTGATACGCTCATGCAGCCACTCGCGGGGCGGTTCCAGCCAATACACGTGAGTCGGACGTTGCTCGGGGGGCAGGGTTGCCTGCTGCTGCAAGACCGACAGAGGTTCACCGGTGAGCTGGAAGACTTCGAGGGCGCGAATAATCCGGCGTTGATCATGGGGATGCAGCCAAGCCGCCGACTCGGGGTCAACAGTCTGCAACTGCCGGTGCAAGGTGCCCAACCCCTGAGATTTCTCCAGCTCTTCCAACTCGCGCCGAATTACCCAGTCTGCTGAGGGCCCTTCAAATAGGCCTCGTAGTAGCCCCCTCAAATAGAGTCCTGTCCCGCCGACAAACAGTGGGACATGGCCTCGCGACACGATCCCCTCGCAGGCCACCGTTGCGGCACGCAGGTAATCGGCCAGCGAATATTCTTCATGCGGATCGATGACATCAAGCAGATGATGCGGGACGCGCGACCGATCTTCCAGTGAGGGTTTCGCGGTCCCGATGTCCATCCCGCGATAGACGGTCATCGAGTCCAGCGCGACGATCTCCGCATCCAGCAGCTCCGCGAGCTCCAGCGCGACGGCAGATTTTCCAACGGCCGTCGGGCCAGCGAGAATCCAGCAGCGTTGCAGTAGTTCGAGAGGGAGGTGCATGAGTGTCGTTGATCGCTCCGCGATCATACGCGGTCGCAGTTTCGGGGCAGATTAAAATTGACGGTTAGCGCGAACAAGCAAGTCGCTACTGCGAAGGCGTTTGATCACGGAGTGATCAACGACACTCTTTGATCGCTCCGCGATCGATGGGAAGGCGAGGCTCGCAGTTCGCTCCCTTATCTACCACGGACGTTTCCAAACATCTCAATGTGCAATCTCGAGCTATACCGAAATCCATGTGCCTCTGCGGCCGACAGCAGCCACCCGGATTTCGCGATGATTTCGGCGTTCGTCCGGGCTTGAGGCATCACCCAGACAGAATCTCGCGGCAAGGGGGGCGGAGCGTCCAGGAACTCTTCTAATTCAGTAATATCACTCGGTTGATCAATGACAAACTTCAGTTGTGCGGGATACTCGGCAATCAACTGGTGGAGGATGGGCCGATTGCAACGCTGGCTGGCATGCCGGGCCGCCCAGCGTGCAGAACGCTCGACGGAGGGCTGCGAATTGCTGAGCTTGGGGCTGATCGACATCAAATCGGCCGCGACCGGTCGGTAGACCGTTCCTGCAGTTTCGATGGTGACGATGCGACCGGCAGCGTGCAATTCGTGGGTCAAAGGGACAAGATTCGGCTGCAACAGTGGTTCGCCACCCGTAATGACCACGTGCTGGCAGTCATCCGCCAGCAGTTCGTCCAACACGTCCTTCCAGGGACGCTGGTGGCCCTCGGGCTCCCACGACGTATACGGCGTATCGCAAAACCAGCAGCGTAGGTTGCAGCCGGTCGTTCGCAGGAAGAGCGACGTCGTCCCCGCAAATAGTCCTTCACCTTGAAGGGATCGAAATATCTCCGCCACCCGCAACATTCGCTTGGTTTCCAGTAATCGTTTCCGGCAAACCCTCACTATAGCAGCACCAATGACGGGCGGGAAACCGGACGTCCGTGAGATTTCGCGTTGGTGAGTATTGATCGGTCCCGGAATTCGCTACATTAGTCGCGTTTTCAATGGAGCGGCAGCCTCGCCGCCCCGCACGGCGAGCCCCAGTTCCTCAGCAAATCTTCCCTCAGGCCTCGCGGCCTGACCGGAAGTGCAGATCGAAAATCATGGAATTTGACATCCTCATCAAGAACGGCACCGTCATCGACGGCACCGGCAAACCGGGTCAACTGGCAGATGTTGGCATCACGGACGATCGCATTGCAGGCATTGGTTCCCTGGCCGGGGCTCAAGCCGGTCGCGTCATCGACGCCCAGGGGAAGGTGGTCGCCCCCGGCTTCGTCGACGTCCATAACCATTCGGATGGCTGGCTGCTGAAGCGACCTCATCTGACACCGAAAACCACGCAGGGATTCACGACGGAAGTCTTGATGGCGGACGGTATTTCTTACGCCCCCGTCAAGCCGCAGAATGTCCAGGAATGGATCTATTACCTGAGATCACTCAACGCCCTCCGTGCCGACGAGTACCTCGGTTGGGAGAGCATTGACGACTACATGCAGCTCATTCACGAGCACAACGCTCAGAACTGCATCGCTCACATTCCCTACGCTAACGTCCGAGTCAACGCATGCGGATGGGGCCGCGGTGTTCCCGATGACTACCAGATGCGCGAGATGCGCAAAGCCATTCGTAAAGGGATGGACGAGGGAGCCGTGGGCCTGTCGACCGGACTGGATTACATCGCCGAGTTCTTTTCCTCGACCGAAGAGCTGATCGAAGCCTCCGCCGCAATGGCCGAGCACCAGGGACTCTATGTCACTCACATCCGCTACAAGAAGGGCAACATGGTTGCGTTGAAGGAAGCGGTCGAGATTTGCAAGCGGGCGAACGTCCCGCTGCATGTGTCGCACCTCAAAGGCAACACCAAAGCCGAGGGGGACGCGATTCTCGAATACATCGACAAGGTGGCCCGCCACGAGGTCGACTTCTCGTTCGACGTGTATCCCTACCAGCCCGGCTCAACGATGTTGAATTCGTTGCTCCCCAATGAACTGTGGGAACAGGGCCCGATTGCGGTCGCGTCGAGAATGCTCGACCCCGAGATGCTGTCCCGTTTCGCCGCCGGGCTGGATGCCTACAAGCTCGATCTCGATCATCTCAAAATTGCCTGGGTACTCAGCAAAGAGAACTCATGCCATCAAGGCAAAGTCCTCTCCGAATACGTGCTGGAAATGGGACTGCCGCCGGCCCAGGCTCTGGCCAACCTGCTGTTGGAAGAACGCCTCGCCGTGCTGCTGGTCTTTGATGAGGGTGAAGACAAGCTCGTCTGGCCGTTCCTGCAGCACGATCTCTACATGCTGGGCAGCGACGGCATCTACTTCGAGGATGCAGTCACCCATCCGCGAATGTACGGCTCTGCCCCGCGGCTGCTGGGGCGGGCGGTCCGGGAGTGGAAACTCTTCTCGCTGGAAGATGCCGTGAAAAAGCTGACGTCCATCCCGGCGAAGAGGTTCGGTTTGAAGGATCGCGGCGAACTGCGGAAGGGAGCCTTCGCGGACGTCGTGGTATTTGACGCCAACACGGTGCTCGACGAGGCAACCTTTGAAGTCCCGCAAGTGAATTCGACCGGCATCGAACACGTACTGGTGAACGGTACGCCCATCATCACCGATGGTACACCGATCATGGAATTCCCAGGCAAGTGGCCCGGCCGAGCGTTGAAATTCAAACAGTAGGATGGACACTCCTGCCCGTCTGTTATTGGAAGCGTTACAATACGCACAATAGATTCATGTTCGGCATCAGCGTATCTGAGTGACGGGCAAGAGTGCCCATCCTACGCGCTGTTGGTTGTCGAACGTCGCAGCGATCAGTCGTCGCCACCATCAGGAATTCCTCGTACATGAGTTCAACTGCCTCCCCCAGTTCGAATTCACGCACCCCCAGCTGGATCCTGACACTGATCCTCCTGGGAATCGGCTGCTGGCTGATGGCCGTCTGCTGGCACGAATGGTTGTGCGACGGACTGCTCTCGGCGAATTTCGATTGTGAGGGTGGCCGGCGCTGGCTGATTCGTCGACTCAAGGGCCGTCTCACTGGAGATCCACTGGGAACCACAGCCCAAGTTCCGTTCGAAAATGTGCTCATCTCGCAGATCGTTTTCACCTGCCTCTGGTGGTTTTCTGGTGCAGCAATTCTCGCTGGTCGACTGCGCATCGCATTCAGTCGCAGCCTGTTGGTGTGGGGCTATCAGAGTTCACTGTGGTGGTTGCTCGCGAGCAGTTGGACCGTGTGCCACTTCCTGACCCTCATTGTTGTCTGGACAAGTGCTGCAGTCGTCATCAGTCACCTTCCCGAGATGTGGCTGTCGTTCGCTTCGGCAGGTTGGATGACGACATTTGTCTGCCAATTTGTGAGATGGCGGAATGCGGACTCTGGCAGCGCCCCCCACGTGGCCGGCGCTGCCAGCGTCGGCGGACCAGCCCCGACACCGAAATCACGTGTCCCAGTTCTGGTGTGGCTCGCCGTGCTGACCTACACGTTGATCTTCGGCGTGATCAACACGCTGCTCTATAACAATCTGCTGATCCCGCATGGCGACTCAGCCATGTACGAAGAACATCTGTGGAATCTGCTGCACGGCAAAGGTT